>CAZHXC010000296.1:0-4948 GCA_964536145.1 uncultured Spirochaetales bacterium
CCCGGAGGTGGACACGATCTTCGAGATCGGCGGGCAGGATGCAAAGTACACCTTTCTCACAAACGGGGTGGCCTCGGACTACGCGATGAACGAGGCGTGTTCCGCGGGAACCGGTTCTTTCCTCGAAGAGGCGGCGGCGGAATCGTTAAATATCAAAACCACCGAAATAGGCGATTATGCGTTGCAGAGTGTAGCGCCTGCCAACTTCAGCGACCAGTGCGCGGCGTTTATCAACAGCGACATCAAGAGCGCGATCCAGGAGGGGGTGAGCCTTCCGGACATCGCCGCGGGACTCGTCTATTCGATCTGCATGAACTACTCCAACAGGGTAAAGGGCGCCCGCGCGGTGGGAGAGCGAATCTTCATGCAGGGCGGGGTCTGCTACAACCGCGCGGTTCCGGTGGCGATGGCGGCGCTGACGGACAAACCAATTATCGTCCCGCCTGAGCCCGGGCTGATGGGCGCCTTTGGTGTGGCCCTCGATGTGAAGAAGAAGATCGATATCGGTCTTCAGGAACCGCTATCCTTCAATCTCAAAGATTTGGCGGATAGGGAGGTGAGCTACAAGGCGCCCTTTATCTGCCGCGGCGGGAAGGAGAAGTGCGACAGGAAGTGTGAGATCAACCGGATAGTCATCGAAGGGAAGACCTATCCCTTTGGCGGCGCCTGTGACAGGTACTATAACCAGCTCAGGCGGCGAGAAGAGTTTGACGTTGGGGAGCTGGATCTTGTGGAGCTCCGTGAGAAACTCGTGTTCGAGAAGTATGCCGATGGGAAGTTGGCGCGGCCGGCGGCCGGGCCTAACGAACCGCGCAAGCGAGCCGCCGGCCCCAAAACAGTCGGCGTCAACCGCTCGCTCCTCACAAACACCTACTACCCGCTCTACTTTCACTTTTTTTCAAATCTGGGTTATGAGGTGATCCACGATGCCGAGGTGAGCGATGACGGGATAGACCGACGCGGCTCCGCCTTCTGCTATCCGGCGGAGATCTCCCACGGTGTGCTCGAGAGTCTCCTGAAGCGTGACCCGGACATCCTCTTCATGCCCCACATTAAGGCGATCGAACTGCCAAACCGCTCGAACGTGGCGGTGACCTGTCCGATAGTCCATGCCGAGGCGAGCTACCTCAAGGCCGCCTTCGAAGAGCTTGAAACAAAGACAGTTCTCACACCGGTGCTCGATTTTTCGAAGGGGTACCGCTCACAGGAGGAGGTGTTCGTCGATGTAGGCCGCTCGTTGGGCCACGGGGAATCGGAGACACGCAAGGCGTACAGAGCGGCGGCGAAAATCCTCGAGGAAATGCTCAAAGAGTTCAAGGAGATCGGGAGAAACGCGCTCAAACGACTCGATGACGATCCGGATGCTATCGGTATTGTGCTCTTCGGCAGGGCGTACAACGCCTTTACCAAGCTCGGGCATAAAGGGATCCCGCACAAGTTCGCCTCCCGGGGCTACCTGGTCATTCCATGTGATTTTCTCGAGTTCGAATCGCAGGAGGACCCCGAGCACGTCTACTGGGGTGCGGGAGAGATGATTATCAAGGCGGCAAAGCTCATAAGCCCACACCCCTCACTCTTTGGCACCTACATCACCAACTTCAGTTGCGGTCCTGATTCCTTTCTCGTTGATTTTTTCAGAAAGGAGATGGGGAGAAAGCCGTCACTCACTCTCGAGCTCGACAATCACACCGCGGATGTGGGGATCGATACCCGCATCGAAGCGTTTCTCGATATCGTCAAATCGTATATCGAAATAAACAGGCGCCAAACAACGGCAACAGAGGAGCGGTTCCGGATCGCGCGGATACTGAACACGGGAAACACGATCAGGGTAATCGACTCGCAGGGGAAACGCCACAAGCTTACCGATCCGCGTGTGCACGTTCTTCTCCCGTCGATGATGGACAACTGTTCCCGGGCTATCGCCGCGGTGCTCCGCAGGTACGGGATACAGGCCGATGCGGTTCCGGACCCGACGAGGGAGGAGTTCAATATCGGTCTTGGACTTACATCAGGGAAGGAGTGCCTTCCCGCGGCAATTACCACCGGAAGCCTTATCAAGTACCTGAGGACCCGCCCAACCGATGATGAGCTCCTTGTCTATTTTATGCCAGGCGATTCGGGGCCGTGCCGGTTCGGGTCGTACTACGTCCTGATGCAGAACATCATGGAGAAACTCAGGGTAAAGGACGTCGCCTTCCTAAGCCTTTCTCAGGAAGACGGCTATATGGGGCTCGGTACAGCCACTACGTTGAGAATCTGGCAGACCTTTGTGATCACCGATGTCCTCGAGGAGATCTACGGATCGCTTCTCGTGCTCGCGAAGAATGTTGAGGCGGCCAAGGAAGTATTTGAGCGAGAGACGGACCGCGTCATTCACTCACTCGAGCATGACAGGTGGGCGGGTGTGGAGAAGAGTCTCGAGACTTGTGCGCGTGCGTTGGCTGGAATCGAGAAGAAGGCGGAATTGGACGATGTACCGATGGTAAGCCTCATCAACGAGATGTACGTCCGCAGGAACAACTTTGCCCGGCAGCACATCGTTGAACGGCTTGCCGGCAGAGGCATCATTCTCCGCGTGGCGGGTCTTCACGAGTGGCTCTACTATGTCGATTTTGCGGTCAAGAAGAAGCTCGTCCAAAAAGCGGTGTTGCGAAACCGCATACAGAAAGTAATAGAAGGCTACCCCAAACGGCGCTTTGAGAAGCGGATCAAGCGGATACTTGCCGGGTCGGGTCTCTACAAGCACCGGCTCGTCGATGTCGAAAAGGTCTTCAACAACGCCAAGGATCTCATCCCGGAGACCTTGATTTGCGAGAGCATTCTCATCACCGGAACCACCATCACCGAGCTCATCGAGGATGTCTCTGGTGTCATCTCGATTCAGCCCTTCGGCTGCATGCCCGGAAGGGTGGGTGAGGCGGTGATCAGCCGCCGGTTGAGTGAGAAGAAGCTCGGCTGTGCCGATGAGCCGGAACTAGTGAAAGAGGTAATGAAGGAGTTTCCGTATCTGCCGTTTCTCACCCTCGAGGTGGACGGCCAGGTGCTTACCCAGGGAATAGAGGCAAAGCTCGAGGCCTTCTGCCTGCAGGTAGAGAGGCTCCACGGCAAGACGAGAGATGTGCGGGCTAAAGAATCATCGACCTCACGGCCGGAAGCACTACAGAAATCTCATGATAAGCGCCGCGGCAATCGAAACGACACCGATGGCCACGACTATCAGGATGAAGATGTTGTAGCGGGTTGAATAGCCCTCAAGCATCACGGAGCGCATACTCTTGCCTTTCAGCAGGCTACACACGGCGCGATCGACACCGGAATCACTTTGCTTCGAGCAACGCCTCCAATACCTCATCTATGGAAGGCATCGGGTCCGCCCCTTTGAAATCCGAGATGCGCCTGTAGAGATCGGCGGCGGCCAGGTGAAAACCTTGCGGCAATCCTGCGGACCCCAAGGTTGATGCGATCTCTTCCATCTCCCCCGCAAAACGCCAAGCCTTTGCCGTAACGTTGACAACGCGTCGCATGATTTCGGGACCATAATCCGCGCTCTGTCGTGACCACTGCCGTTCGAGCTCTTCCTTCACACCAAGGCCTTCCGCCGCCGCCACCACCGCGCACAAGAGCGCCGTCGTCCCTTTGGTGTTTGCCGCATAGCACATCTTGAGTGCCGATGCCTTGCCGATATCGGTACCGATAACATCGGTTTCAAGCGGGCCGTTCTCAAAGCAGGCCGCTACCCGGTCCGCTCGTTCCCCCGACAGATAGAGCCACGTGGCGCCCGGTTTCCACGCAGGCCCACCGATAATCCCGCCGTCCACGAAATCTATCCCGGCTTCTTCCAGCAGGTTGCCGATATTTTTCGTCCGTTCAGGGGAAATCGCGTTGACATCGGCATAGAGCCCCTTATACGAACAGCCGGCCACCTGCTTCGCAACGTCGACCGCTGCGTGGGGCGGGCAGACGCTGATGATCACCGAACATCGTTCGGACATCTCATCGAGGGTCTCGAACTCAACGAGCCCGTTGCTTTCGGCGCGCTCGCGGGTCTCCGCACCCCGCCCTTTTGAAACCCAATACGAGGTATTCCCGGAATTGCGGGCGGAGGCGGCGAGGGAAACCCCCATCGCACCGGGATGTAAAAATCCGACATGTGTTGAGGCCATAAAAACTCCTTCATCTCGAGTATAGCGTGCACCCGGGTCCGCCGCAAATCATGCGGCGGCTGTGTAGCGAGTAATGCCGCAGATCATGCGGCCGTGCCGGGCCAGGGCGCCGCCGTGGCGGCGCCTTCGTCCGATATTCCGGAGATCCTACGCTATTTCATAGTCGGGAGGCTGTCCTCACGGACGGCGGTGCCGAGCGGGCTGCTCGCGCGCCGGTGATCGTTTGGTGCCAAACGGAGGTACCGGCGCCGGATTAATCGCGCTTTTCACGACCAAAATCGCCGCATTTTCGTCGATTCGCGCCTTCTATCCGGCTCTATCCGGTGGCGGGAGGCGCATTTCCGGCGCCGAAAAATCGGGATAAAGACCCTCCACCGGTTGGCACAACATATGCGTTATACGGAATGGATGCCGCGGTCCGGTATCGGCAACCGCCATCTTTCGGTCTTGGAGGACACTATGAGCAAAAAACAATTGGCGCTGCTTTTTTTGGGAGGTCTGGTTCCGTGGACGATAGGCAACGGTCTCATGTGTCTATTGCCCATTCTCGCTCTTGACCTTGGCGCGACTGAAGCGACCGCCGGGTACTATCTGGCGTTGTCGTTCCTGGCACTCACCGCGGGGTCAGCGTTCACCGGCTGGCTTTCCGACAAGCTTGACCGCAGAAAGCTGTTGCTCTTCATATCCGGGGCGGGACTCATCCCTTCGTTGTGGATGATGGGAGCTGCAAGAAATATCTGGCAATTGGCTATTGCGACGTCAGGCGCCTGGTTTTCGGCGGG
>CAZHXC010000297.1:0-4939 GCA_964536145.1 uncultured Spirochaetales bacterium
ACCAGGTTCAGCGCCCCGGTGTCTGAAGTAGCGTGGTTGCGGACGTACGTCCGGGCATCGTGCCGGCCGCCGTCATCCACGGATATGAGAAAGAAACACAACACACCCACACAGAGTACCATCACAATAGCCGCCGACTGCTTCATTCCCCGTTTCTCCGTTCGGTTCTTCTTACAAACCAGACAAAGAGGAAAGAGGTTACCCCGGCGCCAACCGCCGCCTCGGTAAGCGCCACATCCGGCGCATCAAGAAAGAAGAAGAGAAGCGCACTCATCAGGCTAATCGCCGCGAGCGCGATTACGGCTACCAACATGTCTCTGACCTGCAGCACAAAGATCCCAAGGGCGATATGCAATAGGAGAAGAATGATCACCATCATCGCCCGTGCCTCCTCCAGGGTATGATGCCCCTGTTCCAAGCGTACCGTGCCACGATATGTGAGGAAACCGGATTCGAAACGAGAAAGAAGACCGATATGACTACGATTTTGCCGGTAGTCACCGAGAGGCCGGACTCCACCATCGCCGCGATGAAAAAAGAAACCACCGAGGTAGTGGTACAGGTGGAAGAAGCCTGAAGCCGGGTGTAGACATCGGGAAGCACCAGCACTCCAAGGTGCCCGAGCAACGCAAATACAAATCCCAAAACGATGAACACCTGAACGATAATTGCGCCAATCACAGTTTCTCCTCCCGTTTCCCGAAAAGCCGCGCCACCGCAAGAATGCCGATAAAACCAAAGATGTCGTATACCAGAGCGACATCCAGGTACACCCAGTTTTTCTGATCCACCGCCGCTATGACGATCAGCGCGAGCACCTGCGCGGCAACCAGATTTGTCCCAACCAGCCGGTCGGCGGTTGTCGGCCCTATGACGACACGAACGAGACCGAGTATCGATGAGGCAACCAGAAAATAACTCACGATTCCAAAATCAAAGAGCATCATATCCATATCCGTTTGAGCAATTTCTCGAAAGAACCTTTGATCAATTTCCCGGCATAGCCGGAGTGGGTTGTCTTTGCCTCGAGCCAGTGGACAACCAGGTGGTCCTCGTCAAGATCAATCGTGATGGTTCCCGGTGTCATGGTTATCGCATTCGCGAGCATAACCCGGGCAGTATCGGATTTGAGCCTGGTACGGAAATGCACAATCCGTGGATTGGTCCGGCCGCGAATGATGTACCACAGGACACGAAAGCTCGCTACGTACATTCTGAACAGCAGCACGAGCACAAACACTAAGAACAGATGGATACGTGGAACCACGGCCCTCCGTTCGGCCTCCTGTTCTTCAAAAAAAAGACCGTACATCCAGACGGAAATCAACGTTGAAAAGCAGAAACCCAATGCCAGAGATACCGGTTCGAGGGTACCGGTAAACAGGAGCCACCCGCCCATCAGGTAGAGGATCGTGAACAGCATCCTCACCAGTTTCCACTTGCGAAACGAGGTCACCTCTAAATGCTCTCCTCCCGGCTGAAAATCTCCCGGATTTCTTCCTTCTGTCGGGCCGCCAATAGCGCTTCGATACACTCATCATGACGGAGAATCCGGCTCAGTCTGCTCAAAAGTTGCAGGTGGTCATTGGGTCGGTTAGAGGGACCCACAATGAGACAGAAAAGACGAACCGGTTTGCCGTCTATGGCCCCAAAGGGAATTTCCGCTATCGTCCGTCCAAAAGCCATCACCGTTTGGTCCATATCAGGAGAAAGCCAGTGGGGAATCGCCGCCCCGTGCCCGATTCCTGTGGAGGCGCTCTTCTCCCGGTCAAGCACTAACTTTGTAACCTTCCTGGGATTTTCGACAAACCCGGCCGAGGCCAGCGCATCGACAAGATCGGCAATGACATCCTTTTTCCTTCTCGCCTGCATATCGAGCAGAATACAGCGCTCGTCCAGGATTTCGGCAGGACTCAACACCTCATACCTCCTCTTCCTGCTCAGGAATAAGACCTTTGCAGTAATCCACCGGCAGCGTGAAGAGGATCCCTGTACCTGGATTTGACAAACCGCCGCAGATTGAATCGAGAAGCGCCTCGAGTCGCGGTATCTGCTCTTCCTTTCTGACTACCGAGAAAATCGTCTTATTGTACGGTTTATTTCCCTTCATAAATTTCTGAAAATCCGCGAACAACGGTACCTCATAGGTAAGAAAACGCCCCATCCCCTCGGAGTCGAGAATAGTTCCGCCTTCTAACCCGGCCTCGGCATATGCCGACAGTACTTCATCGAGCAACTCTTCCCTGTTCAGAACAAAAATCAGCAACTTCACCTTCAGCCTTCAGGGATACTATAGACGCCGGTAGTTCCCGTGGCAAGAATAATATATAATACAGGCCTCGTTGCTCATTGCCGCAACTTCAAGATCATGTCACAATAGAAAAAAGGATAATTCTAAATGGAACAAACAGTTATACTGTGGGACATAGAGAACGTGACGCCTCAAGCTGACTCAGGCTTTGTGAGCTCGCTCCTCGAGTTTATAGAAACTGAAGGAGGCGTGGTTTCATCAGCCTTCTGCTTTGGAGATTGGACGCGGCGGCACTCCGTCCGTATTTCCAGGGAGTTGGCCAACTACAATTTTGAGCTCGTTCATATTCCGCGGGCACGAAAAAACAGCGCGGATATCTCCCTTATCACCCACGCCACTGAAATGATTTTTCTCTATCCACACCTCGAGAGATTTGTCATCATCACCGGGGATGCCGATTTCAGGCCTCTCCTCCAGACGCTCAGAAAGAACGGTAAGAGAACCTGGGTGATCTGCGACGCGGCAAACGCTTCTGAAGATCTGCTTGCGATGGCGGATCAGTACTATGACTACAGGACAATCGGCGCGGATACGATGTCGGATGAGGCCGATACTGAAGACGCTGAGGCACACCTTACAAAAAAATCCGCGTTTGAGCTATTTTATGAAGCGGTTTCGATCATGGAACGTGAGAAGAAGAAACCGACACCCGGCGCGGTGAAGGTAAAGATGAAGCTCCTGAACGACAACTTTGATGAGACAAAGCTTGGCTACTCCAGATGGAAAAACTTCATAAGCGACGCGATGAAGAATACCGGGATTACCCAGACCGACGGCTCGGACGGGATCCTCTCCACCGCCGGTGAAAAGCGTGCGGAAATACCGGCAATCTTCAGAGAGCTTCTCGATTCCCTGGACAAGGGAAACGAATGGACACCTTTCGCCCGTTCGAGCAACTCCCTGAGGTCAAAGCTGAACATGGAAGACTACGGATACAACAAGTTCAAAAAGCTCGTTGTCGATGCCGAGAAGCGCGGACTTGTCAATGTAAAGAACTCCGGACCCAATTGGTATCTGAAAAAGGCTTGAAATCTGAACTTTGGAATTGATATATTTACGCTGATTTCACCGACATTACAAGACTACATGGAACATGGTTCCAGCGGACGGGAGAGGGTATGATAAGTATTCGCAACCTGACGAAGTATTACGATACCAATCGGGCCGTAGATTCCTTAAGCGTTGAGATAAACGCAGGGCAAATTCTCGGTTTGCTTGGCCCAAACGGCGCCGGAAAAACCACCACCATGCGGATTCTCACCGGGTACCTGAGTCCCACATCAGGGACAATAACGGTGAAAGACTTAGATGTTGTTGAGGACCCCCTCGAAGTCAAACAACTCATCGGCTATCTGCCGGAATCCGCCCCGCTGTATCCGGACATGCTCACCTATGACTATCTCGCCTACGTCGCCGCGGTACACGGTATACCGGGTAAGAGCACCCGGTCCAGGATTGAAGAGCTTGTGGAATTGTGCGGGCTCGAAGGAGTGATGCACAAGACCGTGAAAGAGCTCTCCCGGGGTTACAAGCAGCGGGTGGGGCTGGCCCACGCGATGATGAACGATCCGGAAATCCTCGTTCTTGACGAGCCGACGGCCGGTCTCGATCCCAATCAGATTGTGCAGATACGTTCAATAATCAGAAGAATGGGAGAAAAGAAGACCGTAATTTTTTCGACCCATATCCTGAGCGAAGCTGAAGCAACATGCGACAGAATCGTCATCATCAACCGCGGCAAGTTGGTTGCCGATGGAACACCGGAAAGCTTGGGCGCCTCGGGAATCAGTTCCCATATTCTCCGGTTGGTCCTGAAGAACGCGGAAAGCGGTGAGGTCAACAGAGTAATCTCGGCGGTGCCGGGGGTGTCAAAGGTGCTCATGCCCGCTGAAGCTCCAGCCGACGGTGATTCGATCCAGCTCCAGGTCTTCTGTGACGGGGACCTGCGGGAGGAGCTGTACAACCGGATCAAATCGACGGATTGGGTACTCATGGAGTTCGCCAACGAACGGCAATCACTCGAAGATACTTTTAGAGAGCTCACCCTTTCAGAGAGCACGGAGGAATAACTTATGGCTGTTTCATCATTCCCCAATTTGCTGAAAAGAGAACTGCGGACCTATTTTGTCTCGCCGATTGCCTATATCGTAACCGTTATTTTTCTGATTGTTACGGGTTGGTTCTTCTTTTCAACCTTTTTTCTCGCCGGCAGGGTCGATCTGAGGGACTTCTTTTCACTCCTCCCAATCGTGCTCGTGTTTTTTGTTCCGGCGATCACCATGCGTCTCTATTCTGAAGAGTACACCATCGGCTCTATCGAGATTGTCTCGACGCTTCCGGTAACCCGGCTTTCAATTCTTCTGAGTAAGTTTCTTGCCGCTTTCATATTTGTTTTGGTTATGCTTGCCCTCACCCTCGCCTACCCGGTATCGATTTCCGGGCTCGGTGCGCTCGATTGGGGTCCGGTGGCCGGCGGGTATCTAGGAGCGGTACTCTTAGCGGCGCTTTACACCTCAATCGGCGTGCTCGCATCATCGTTCACAAAGAACCAGATTGTGGCGTTCATTTCCGCGACGGCTGTCTGCTTTTTCTTCTATATAATAGATAAAATCGTATTCCTGCGCCCTA
>CAZHXC010000298.1:0-4878 GCA_964536145.1 uncultured Spirochaetales bacterium
GTCCGCCCAAACTGCCGCCGGGGCAGCCACCGGCCCGGGCCCGGCAACAAACGACTTAGGCCTTCCCACGGAAACCATCCCCGTATCCAAAATGCGGTCGATCATAGCGAAACGCCTCTCCGACTCCTTTTTCACAGCGCCACACGCCTTCCTCAGGATCGCTTTGGCGGTGGATCATCTATTTGAAACACGCACTCGAATTAACACCGAGCTCAAGAAGACGCTTTCCCTCAATGCGTTCTTCATGAAGTTGACGGCTGAGACGTTGAAGCGGCATCCGATCATCAATGCAACGTGGAAAGGAGATGCAATCGAGCTGTTCAAAACAATCGATATAGCGCTCGCGGTTGCCCTACCCGGAGGCCTCATCACCCCAATCGTCAGAAACTGCGGAAAGAAAGGAGTGGAAGAGATCAGCGATGAGCTTGCGAATCTCATCGATTTGGCGAACAAGGGCAAATTGCTCCCCGAGCAGATCAACGGGGCGACATTCACTATCAGCAACCTCGGTAGTTACGGGCTCGAAGAGTTTACCGCCATCATCAATCCGCCTGGATCGGCGATCCTTGCCTTGGGCGAGGCGGTAAAGGAGCAGGTGGTCATGGAGAATGACGAGGTCGAAATACACAAGAGAATGCGGGTAACCCTCTCCTGCGATCACCGGGTAATAGACGGCGCCACGGGAGCGGCGTTCCTGCGCGACCTGAAGACCGCCGTCGAAGATCCGCTCCGGATTCTGTTGACGAGTCGTAACCGTGCCGATGGCTGATCCGCTCTTTGATGAAGTCAAAAACGTCTCACGCTCACGGCAGATCGTGGACAAGTTCCGTGAAGCGATCAAATCGGGATCCTTAAGAATCGGGGACAAGCTTCCACCCGAGCGCCAACTCTGTGATCAGCTTGGGGTGAGCCGCACCGCGCTGCGGGAAGCGGTGAAGATACTCGAAGCCTACGGAGTGCTCGAACCGACTCAGGGCGGAGGCACCTTTGTCACCGATAAGTTCGCCGAGAATGTCTTTGACTTTCTCGGTTTTGGCGGCGAATTGGACAGGACCGTATTGGGCCATCTCATCGACACCCGGAGTGTGCTGGAAACCGCGGCGATAGAAAAGGCGGTTGAGACTGCCGATGAACGGCAGCTTCAAAGATTGGAAGCACTTGCGGAGGCTCTGATACAGGAGGCCGATGAAACAAGGATCGGATTGCTCGATGCACAATTCCATGAAACCATGGTAGAGCTGAGCGGAAATCCCATTCTTGTAAGCATCTACAAGATGATTCACAAGCTGATGACCAAAGAAACCTCCGAGGTTATCACCTACCCCAATGCCCGCAAGATCGCGGAAACCGATCACAAGAGAATCGTGGAAGCATTGAAGGCGCGGGATAAGAGAAAGTGTGTTCGAGCCGTCAGGGACCATTTCAAACGGACCGATCGGCTTATCGATACCTACTTCAAAGAGGATAGCAGAGTATCCTCGACGTAAGAAACCACTGCCGCCACGAATAATCAAAGCACAGCTCCGGAAATCTCGACTTTTCGGGAACGGATTCCCGCTTTGCCTTGACAAATCGGGAATTGATGCCATAATTGTCGTATGGACCGTGACCTGGCAAGTCTTTTGCAACGAGATATAGGGAAAAAGATCGTCATCGTAACAGGACCACGACAGAGCGGCAAGACCTGGCTTGCGACTCATCTCGACGAAAGCACGGAGTACTTAAGCTTCGACGACTCAGACCATCGGCAACTCATTCGAGAAAGAACATGGGACCGACGGGCGAAGCTTTTAGTGCTGGATGAGCTGCACAAGATGCCGCAGTGGAAGTCTTACCTGAAAGGTGTGTATGATGTTGAGGGGATGCCGCCGGGGATAGTGGTGACCGGCAGCGCCCGCCTCAGTTTGCATCGACGCACCGGTGAGAGTCTCGCCGGGCGCTTTTTTCAATACCGTTTGCATCCCTTTGACGTCCGGGAGCTTGGGAATCAAATGGACCCCCGGCAGGTTTTGGAACGGATACTTTTGACTGGCGGTTTCCCGGAACCTTTCCTGCACGAAAATACGGACTTCTATCTCCGCTGGCGCCGCTCACACCTGGACGTGATCCTTCGGCAGGATTTGCTTGATCTGGTAACCGTTTCAGACATCAAATCTTTGGAGCTTCTGGTGGACCTGTTGCGCGAACGTGTAGGTTCCCCGATCTCGTCGACCTCTCTCGGTAGAGATCTGCAAAAGGACCCGAAAACGATCAAACGCTGGCTGGAAATATTGGAGGAACTTTACGTCATTTTTCCGGTGAGGCCGTGGCATCGCAACATTGCCCGGGCCGTCCTCAAAGAGCCGAAGTACTACTTCTTTGATACGGGCCAGGTAGCGGACCGGCCCGGGATGCGACTTGAAAACGCGGTTGCGTGCTCTCTGCTGAAAGCACTGCACTATGCCGAAGATACAGATGGACGGTTTCGATCGTTGGCATACATTCGAACCCGCGATGGAAAGGAGATTGATTTCGCTCTCGTCCAGGATGGCAAGGTGACCCACCTAATCGAGGTAAAGGAACAGGAAACCAAACTTTCGCCGTCGTTTGTTCTTGTGCAAAACGTATTCTCTGATGCGGTTCGCGTACAACTGGTTCGTACAGCGAAGCGCGAAATGACCTGGCCGACAGGGGAGGAATTGCGCGAAGCTGCGTCTTATTTGGCGTCGTTGGACTTAAGCGCGCATTAGACGTGTTCTGTTCCTCGCAACGACGCCTGATTCCGTGAATGATAGTCATTATCATCATTGACATGGCCCGAGCATAGAGCCACAATGAATCAGCACATCTCATAATACAGGAAGGAATCATGGCGGTATTTAATCATATGCCGATGGGCGGAGAGGGATTGCAGCAAGTATATTCCTGGATAGACGATTATGTACGGGATAATCACCAAATTGCTGAAAAAATCAGCATCGGCAGATCTGCAGAGGACAAATGGGACATACCGGCGGTCGTTGTAACCAACAAATCGGTACCGTCTGAGGAAAAACAGAACGCGATTATTACCCTGGCAAGACACGGGCAGGAGAGAGGCGCCAGAGTTATCGGACCGGAAATACTGGACTATCTCGCCGGCGATAGCGCGCGCGAAATTCGCAACAGACAGACGGTCATTGTCGTACCGGTGGCAAACCCGGAAGGGTTTGTCCAGGATACATTCAATTCTTCGATGTACGGCATCACTAATCTCGAAAAAAAGATCTGGGGAAATCTCTGTGGAGCATACGTCCCGGACATGATGATTGATTATCACAGCCTTGGAAAATCGGGCGGGGCGAAATACGATCGCGGCGATCTGGAAGCCATCATTCCGGCCAACACCACCAGATGGGGTATGGACGATCCGGTACACCAATATGTCGCCAACAAGATGGCGGAGGCCGCAGCTGAAAAGGGCTGGCCGTACGAAATACACACCCTTGAAGATTTGAGCTTTTACTACTTTGGTGATCCATCGGGAACAGGACGGTTGCCGCAACGATATCTGCAGGAGAAAGTCTTTCTGCTCCACATCCAGAACCACGCCGAGCATTACGATCAGCCGGAACAACCGGCAACCTATAGCAACTACACGAACGGACCCGCCTATTTGAGATGGCATACGCTGGTATTTGGCATCGAAACCAACCACTGGGCCGTAAGCGTTGAAAACGGTTTGGCGGAAAGCGGGCTCGCTCCCGTTCAGGCGCTCCTGCACATGGGCAACACGAGATTTCCTTGGGAAAAGGATGCTGGTTATCCTGTCAATCTTCTCATAGGTGACTTTAGAATTTCCATACGGCCCTCCGGGGGGAACCCGGGCGAACGGAGAACTTCCCGCGAACAGATTTGGAGCGAACGGACAAATTTTGACATTCTGAAAAGGGAAATGGGTGATGACCCTGGGAAAACGGCTGTTGAGCTGAGCTACATCGGTGAAAACGTGCCCCTCGACTTTGATCTCTGCCTACGTATGCGGCAGCGCCGTATTGAGAAAGTACTCGTTGAAAACCGGGAAACTCCATTCGAAACCTTCAAAGATACCTGTTCAACATATGTCTCGGTCCCGGTCACCGTCAGAAAGCCGGGTTTACTGCATATACAAGTAGTACACGAGCCGTTTCAACGTGGTGTTTAAGCGCTCGTTGCCGGGGGCACGGTGATGACGGTGGTGTTACCTCTCGTAAAGAAGCGTATCCGGATGAAATGCGTACCAGGCAAACCAGAAATCTCTCTCCTTGATAATCTCTTCACCTGAATCGGTATCGATGATCTCCACGGCTCCCGCCTCCTCCCGGGTAATCGAGAGGTTTCTGCCGTTCACCTCATCCTCGATGGTTCCAAGCTCCTTCACATCATCTTCTCTGTAGGCCTTGTATACCCCATCCACCTCGATTCCAAAAACGACACTCTTTGGATGGATGCGATCGTCCTCGTTCTCCACGGGAAACATCAAGAGATTGCTTTCATAATAATCACCATAAGGATCACGTCCGTACTGACGGGAGTATCCCGTGTCCCGGCTCAAGACTTCCGAATCCGGATGTACCCTCTTCCATTCCCGCCAGGGGACTGTATCGATGGACACGGGGGAGAGCTTGTTTCCGGTTAACTCGCCGAGAACCGCCTGGCCGTCTATTTGGGTCCAGTAGGTATCGGTCAGCCGGTCATACATGATGAGGTTTGAGTTGTACAACTTTCCGGAAGTGCCAAACTCTACTCCCCTCCCGTTTACGGTTCTTTCAAAGGCGATTCCGGAACCGCACAACGGACAGTAGGTTATCAGAATCGGATCCCCTGCAATGGTGTCGTTTACGATTTCATGCCACACGAGAATCTGCAGAGGGTAGACTC
>CAZHXC010000299.1:0-3159 GCA_964536145.1 uncultured Spirochaetales bacterium
GTGGCGGCGGTTCCCGAGGGTCTTCCCATTGTGGCAACCTTAGCGCTTGCGAGGGGGATGCGGCGGATGGCAAGGCGAAACGCTTTGGTGCGGCGCCTGTCGGCGGTGCAAACCCTCGGCTCTACCAATACGATCTTCACGGACAAGACCGGGACACTTACTGAAAACCAGATGACCGTTACCACCTACTGTGACTCAGGCGGCCGTGTACGCGTGAGCGGAGAAGGCCTTTCGACCAAAGGCGCCTTCTATCGTGAGGATCGGGAAATTGACCCGTATGAGAGTGATACGATAATTCGCTGTCTCAAAATCGGAATCCTCTGCAACAACGCATCGGTTGAGGGAGACGAGACGGTGGGTGACCCGATGGAGGCGGCGTTGCTCATAGCCGGTAAAAAGGCGGGTTTGACAAGACGGGAGCTTCTCGAGGAGATGCCGGAGATCAGGGAAATCTCCTTTGATCCCGATGTGAAGATGATGGCGACCTTTCACGAGCGCGGGCAAGAGGTGTATGAAGCGGTCAAAGGCGCCCCGCAGGCGGTACTCGAACATTCGACACGTATCGTGAGGCAGGACGGGTCAGTCGATTCTCTCACCGATGAGGAGCGTGAAAGGTGGCTCGGAGAAAACGATGAATTGGCAAAGAAGGGACTCCGTTTACTCGCTTTGGCTGAACGAAATCTTGACAGCGAGGACGCGGAGCCATATGAAGAGCTCGAGTTTGTGGGCTTGGTCGGGCTGCTCGATCCGCCGCGTGCTGATGTAAAAGAGGCGATTGCCGCCGCCCGCCGCGCAGGTGTACGGATTGTCATGGTGACCGGTGATCAGGCGGAGACTGCGGCAGCTATCGGACAGGAGCTGGACATCGGCGGTTCTGAGCCGGCCCTGCGTCCGGGAGCCGAGCTGCGCCCACCGGAGCAGCTGGAAGAACGAGAGAGGGAGGAACTACGGAAGGTCGATATCTTCTACAGGGTAAACCCTGAGCAAAAGCTCAATCTGATCGACCTGCATCAACAGGCGAACGCCATCGTCGCAATGACCGGAGACGGGGTGAACGATGCGCCGGCGTTGAAGAAGGCCGATATCGGTGTGGCGATGGGCCTGCGAGGGGAACCGGTTGCCGAAGATGCCGCGGATGTTCTGCTACAGGATGACCGATTTGCCACTATCAATGTGGCAATAGAGCACGGCCGGATCATCTTTGAAAATGTCAGGAAGTTCGTGATCTACATGATATCCGGGAATATCGGTGAGATTCTCGTTGTGCTTTTGGCTACTATAGCCGGCGCCCCGCTGGCGCTTCTCCCGCTGCAAATACTCTACATCAACGCCGTGAACGACGTCTTTCCGGCGCTGGCCCTCGGATTGGGTCCCGGCTCGGGGGCTGTGATGGATCGTCCACCCCGTGACCCAACCGAACCCATCATGCCAAAAAAGCTCTGGTATCTAATGGGGGCGTATGGTGCTCTCATCGGTGCTTCGGTTCTCGGCGCGTTTACACTCGCCCTTACGGTTTTCGATATGCCGGTCGAGCGGGCTGTTACAATTTCCTTTCTCTCGGTGGCGTTTTCCAGGCTCTGGCACGTTTTCAACATGCGGGATACCGATTCATCGATGTTCAAAAACCAGGTAACCCGGAATCCCTTTGTCTGGGGCGCGCTTGCTCTGTGCGTGGGGCTTCTACTCGCGGCGGTGTACGTTGGACCAGTGGCGACGGTGCTGGATGTGGTCCGTCCCGGAAGGCTTGGATGGTCGCTCGTCGTGGCAGCAAGCCTCCTACCGCTCATCATCGGTCAGACCGGGCAGAAGTTGGTGCAATTGATACGGCGACGGCGCGGCGATGTATGATAGGTTACCGGCCCGGTTTGCATATGATGCTATATGTCTGTCGCCTCGCGGAGCTTTGTCTTCCGGATTCTTGCAATGAGATAGAGTGACAACGCCAGGCCAATCAGAACGGCGCTCACCACATAAGTGATCATCATGCCTGTCGTCACCGCCTCCGCGACCGGAGCAGCGGCAACTGTCGATGTCGACTCAAGTTCCGGGGGTAACCCGCGGGAAACCATCACCGCGGTAACGATTGCTGTCGCAAAAGCGGTGCCGGTGACGTTCCCGGCGTTTCGAATCATGTTGAGAAAACTTGCAACAACGCCAAACTGCTCTTTCTCCACCACCGAGAGCACCGATGCGTTGTTCGGCGCGCTGAAGGCTCCGTGTCCCGCCCGCTGCAGCACCCAGGCGGAAATGACAAATAACAGTGAAGACTCCACGGTGACCGTACCGAGGAGGAAAAGACCGACGATTGCGGCGAGCACTCCTCCCGCCACGAATTTCTTCCAGCCTATGCGATCCGAAAATCGACCGGCGAGGGGAGATATGATGATAATGCAGAGAGAGGCGGGAATCGAAATCAATCCGAAAAACCTGGCGCTGTATCCTAAGAGCGATTGGAAGTAGAAGGGGAGGAGATACCGTACGCTTGACATACCGATAAATGTGACAAAGCGCAGGAACACACCAATTGTGAAGTCGCTCTCTTTGAAATACCTGACATCGAGCATGGGGGTGACGGTTCGAAGCTCCCACCAGACAAAAACGGCCAGAAACAACAGAGCGCCCGCAAGCGAGCCGATTACCGACGGGGATGTCCAGCCGATCTTTGGTGCGTTACTCATACCGAGAAGGAACAGTATGAGAAACCCGGCGGAAAGGGTTGCCCCGAGCCAGTCGAATGGTGATTTCGGTTCGTCTTTCTCCCGTTTATCGGTCTGCAGGATAAGCGCTACCGCAATGGTCGGGATGAGTGCGAGAATGCTTATTCCAAAGTAGATACCGCGCCATCCGAACGCGCTAACGACTATGCCGCCGAGGGCGGGCCCGGCGACGGCGCCGGTACCCACCGCACTCATCTGCAATCCTAAGGCCTTACCCCGTTCCTCCGGACCGAATGCTGAGACCATAATGGCCATCGAAGGGCCTTGAGTCATCGCTGCGCCAACACCCATGAGTATTCGAGAAAGAACCAGCGTCGCAACACTCGCGGAAAACGCCGCCGACAGGGCGCCGCCGGCAAAGATCGAGTAGCCGATGATGTAGATCCGCTTCCTCCCCACCATGTCCGAAAGCCGTCCCATCGGCACCAGAAGGGCGCTTATA
>CAZHXC010000299.1:3169-4873 GCA_964536145.1 uncultured Spirochaetales bacterium
CAACGACCCACTGGATTGTCGGAAGATCGGTGCTAAAGTGGCGGGCAATGGTGGGAAGCGCTACGATGGTGCTTCCGGCGTCGGACACGGAGGTAAACATCCCCGTGCCGATGGCGAAAAAGACGAACCACTTATAATATTTCCCCGATCCCCGCATCCTCGCTACTTTTTGGCAACAAGATGGGGGATCAGACCGCCGTCTTCAATTATCTCGAGGAGAAAATCGGGTAGTCTTGAGCCGGAGAAGCTCATGCCGCGGTCAGGGACGCGAAGCTTGCCTGAAGAAAAATCTATCTCGAGCGTATCACCTTCGTTTACCGTTTCGTACGCCTCTTCGCATTCCACCACCGGTATGCCGAGGTTGATTGCATTTCTGAAAAAAATTCTTGCAAAGCTTACCGCGACAATCGCGCTGATTCCGAGCTCTTTGAGCACCGCCGGCGCCTGCTCCCTGCTCGATCCGCATCCGAAATTCCGGCCGCCGACTATCACATCGCCCTTGCCGACCTGCGCTGCAAACTCAGGACGCAGCGGTTCCATGGCCTTGTGCTTCATTTCATCGATCGGGAGTACCAAATACCGAGCCGGGATAATGATATCGGTATCGATCGCGTCCCCAAACTTCCATACCTTGCCGCTTATTGTAGACATGATTTGCTCCTTATTACCGCGGATCTTCGATTTTGCCTGCGATTGCGGAAACCGCGACGGTCTCCGGTGATGCTAAGTACACCTTCGAGTCTTTGTGGCCCATCCGTGCTCTGAAGTTCCTGTTGTGGCTGCCGATGCAGACTTCGTCTTCCCACAACATGCCCTGCCCGCCAAAGCAGGCCGAACATCCGGGGTTGCAGATGATGGCGCCGGCCCGGACAAATGTCTCCATGAGCCCTTCGGTCACCGCCTGGCCGTACACCTCCTGCGAGGCAGGCGTGACGAGCATACGCACTTCTGGGTGGATTTTCTTCCCTTTGAGAATCCCGGCCGCGATCCGCAGATCTTCAATCCTGCCGTTTGTGCACGAGCCGATAAAAGCCTGATCGATTCGTGTTCCCTGCACCTCTTCAATTGGGACAGCGTTGTCCACCGACCACGGATAGGAGACCTGCGGGCCCAATGTGGTCAAATCGATCGTCAGCTTCCGGGTGTACTCTGCATCGGGATCGCTCTTGAAATATTCGCCGTCTCTGCCGCGCCCCGACATGAACCTCTTTGTCTCCTCATCCGGTTCAAAGAGGCCGGCTTTCGCCCCCGCCTCAACCGCCATGTTGCATATGGTGAAACGGCCGTCGGTGGGTATTGTCGCTGCTCCCTCACCTGAAAACTCGAGCGCCTTGTAGGTGGCTCCGTCTGCCGTCAGTTCCCCGATAACCTTGAGGATGACATCTTTCGGATGTACATGCGGCGGTAACTTACCGGTGAGCTCAACTTTTACGGTTTCAGGAACCCTGAGCCATATCTCTCCGGTCGCCATGGCCGCGGCGCCGTCTGTCGAGCCGATTCCCGTGGAAAAGACGCCGATACCGCCGTAGGTACAGGTATGAGAGTCCGTGCCGATGACGAGGTCTCCCGGCGATACGAAGTGTTCGAGCATTATCTGGTGACACACGCCAAGCTGATCGAAAAGATGGAGGCCATGCTTCCTCGAGAAATCCCTGAGCAGCTTGTGGGTTCTTGCCGCGTCTTCAGTCGTGGCGGGGATGTAAT
>CAZHXC010000300.1:0-1910 GCA_964536145.1 uncultured Spirochaetales bacterium
GATTTCTCCAGATAAACAAGGAACACCCCACCGCCACGGCCACCATGACAAAGCTGATATAGAGATAGGTCGTTCGAAAACCAATTTTGTCGGCCAAACCGCCGATCACCGGCGTCAGCACGCCGGATACACCGGTGCCCGAAAAGTAGTAGATTCCCAACAGGGTGGCCCGGCGCTTCACCGGTGAATTGGCGAATATGTAGCTCTCCGAAGTGGGCATCCGGGCTGCACTCACCATGCCGATGCAGACCATAGTCACGGTCAGGGTAATCACGCTCGGCGCCAGGCCCAGCAGGAAGATGAGCGGAGCGGCCAGAAAACTTATCGTAATCATGACTTTCAGCGGCCCGAAGCGATCGGCCATAGAGCCGCCTAGCGGAGCCGCCACCGCCTGGATAAAAGGCTGCACCGCCATCAGCATAGCCGCGGTCGCCTCCGGTACTCCAAGTGAATCCACAGCATAGACGGACAGAAAGGCTGATGACGATTGCACCAGCGTGCCGGTCAGTACCGTCAGGGCCACGAAAGGCATCAACCTACCCCAGGGAATCGCCGTCGTGACCGCATCGGTATCGACCGTTTTGGCCTCGGCCGATTCTCTAGCCTGCTGCGCCTTCAGATACCGGCCCACCAGTATGTAAATCACTATTCCCAATACTATTGTTGGCACGGCAAGTATGAGATAGGGTGCCCGCCAGCCCAAACCGGCCGCAATGGGTGCCGCCACCAGAGGGACCACCCAAAACGTGGAGCTTCCGCCCACAAAATGGATCCCCAGGCTTCTACCGCGGTATTGCTCGGGAATAGATGCCGAAAGGGCCGTGGCTGCCGCCGGATGATAACCGCCGCCGAGCAGACCCGTCAAGATCAGCAGAGCCAGCAGCATAATGAAGGAATTGGTGAAGCCGATGAAAAAGCCGGCGATAGCCACGCCGGTAATGCTCACCAGAATAATGAAACGGGTCCCGAACTTATCCGCCATCCACCCGGCCGGAAGCTGGCTGATTCCATTGGTAATGGCAAAAACGGACAACATCAAGCCGACCTGTGTATAGCTTAAGCCCAGGTCTGTCCGTATCATCGGAGCCAGCGGACGCAGCATGGCTCCGGTTATGTGATGGCCGAAATGGGCGAACAGGAACAGGGGTGCCAGGCCTGAGAAGTAAGGGCGGAGTCGTTCTTTGATGTATCGCATGTTCATTCGCACCATTATATGAGTCCCAACGATAATTACAACTTGGGAATTGTGGCAGTGCGATTCTGGCACGACCGTGATTTACCAGGGGCAATTTGTGGGTGGCATTCTCCGTGGTATACTTGACCTCGCGCATGTCACCGATTTCACTTCTGCGTCGAAGAACTCGACAGATGTCGAAAGGCTCAAAAAGAAGCTTTACGGCTCGTTCAAATTAACACATCTCCATATTCATGCCGGGTGCTGGGCGCTCAATGCCATCGATATGGCGCTTTGGGATATCCTCGGGAAAGTCTGTGGTCAACCTCTTTACAAAGTATGGGGTGGTGCCTTCAGGAAGGAGATCGAGATCTACGGCCCCATTGGTGCCGATAAGCCGGAGGAAGTGGCTGTCCAAGCCAGGAAGCTCGTCCGGGAGGGCTTCCGCACGATATACACCAAAGTGGGCTTTTCGGCGGAGGAAGACCTAGCACGCGTGAGGGCCGCCTCCGATGTACCGATAGCCGCCCACGAAAGCTCGTGGACTATGTATGACGCCTTGAACGTGATCAAGCGCGGTGCGGCGGATATCATCCACGTTGATCCAAGGCTTGATGCCGGGTTTGGAGGCGCCAGAATTACGGCCGGCATGGCCGAGGCCGCGGGTATCCCTGTCGTCATGCATACCTACCAGGACTTAGGTGTATCCCAATGCGCCAAACTACACCTCATCGCC
>CAZHXC010000300.1:1920-3019 GCA_964536145.1 uncultured Spirochaetales bacterium
GGGAGCGAACTACACACTGGCTAACCAAGGCGGCGGGTACTATCCACTGGCCGATGATGTCATAAAGGGGGGTCTCATGCCGTTCAAAGATGGCTGCTTGCGAGTACCCGAGGCACCGGGCATAGGAGTGGATCTCGATCAAGAGAAGGTCGCAGAGTTCAGGAGGCATTACGAAGAGCATCTGAAAGGGCAGGAGTTCGCCGACAAATCAGCATCGCAATACGGTATGATGCAATATAGGCGGTATTTGGATAGCGTCCAAGACTAAAGTTGTCGTGTGACGGAACGACCGTGGCGGTCGAATATGTGGTTGCGCGGCCGGCATCTTCTGCAAAGTCGAGGCGCCACTTGCCCAACATAACGGCCCGATAATCGTTCAGCTTAAGCATTGTCGCCAGTAAAGGCATCAGCTGTGGCAACTCCGCTGTTCTGCGGTGCCCGCGCAGCATGCCTCGAAACCCGGTGTTAGGGTCTCTTGTACATAGCGTTGCAGTCCCCTATCATCAGAAAAAACAGGGGGTTTGAGCTATGAACCGCATTCTCATTGCCGAGTGCAAGCAGGAGATTTCTTCTTTCAATCCGATTATTAGCCAGTACGATAACTTCGCGATCCACAGCGGAGATGCCATTTTGGATTACCATGCGGACATCGAATCTGAGGTGTGCGGCGCACTTGGGATATTTCGCCAACACGACGATATCGAAGTGGTTCCCGCGTATAGTGCCAGATCCACTTCTGCCGGCCCGCTTGAGCATGAGAGCTTCGAGCGTATCGCCGGCAACTTCCTCGAGGCGGTGCGTCGGAACGCAGACCGGATCGACGCCTGCTACTTCGCCCTTCACGGAGCCATGGCTACCACCCGGGAACTCGACCCGGAGGGCTATCTCCTGCAGGAGACCCGCAAAATCATCGGCCCGGATATGCCCCTAAGCATTTCTCTCGACCTGCACGGAATCCTTACCGGGCGAATGCTGACTCACTGTAACGGGCTTGCGGTTTACCACACATACCCGCATGTCGACTTTGTGGACACCGGTGCACGGGCGGCCGGCCTGCTGCTGAAGATTCTTGAAGAAGGGGCCCATCCGGTCACCGCCC
>CAZHXC010000300.1:3029-4849 GCA_964536145.1 uncultured Spirochaetales bacterium
TCCGGCTCTCGTCCGCGGGAACGAGCTCATCACCCAAACCGGGGTATTTGGCGCATCGATCCGCCGCTGCAAGGAACTCGAAGAGCAGGAGGGGGTGCTGGCGGCCGGCCTTATGATCGGCAATCCCTTCACCGATGTGCCGGAGCTTTGCTCGCAGGCGGTGGTAGTCACCGACGGAGACGGTGAGCGTGCCGAAAAAGAGGCGCTGCAGCTGGCACGGGATTTCTGGGAACGCCGTGCACAGATGCAGCCGGAACTGATTAGAATAGAGGAGGCGATTGACGCAGCCCTCACAATGAACGGGACGGTGATCTTTACCGATGCAGCCGATGCTCCTTCCTCCGGCGCCTCGGGCGATAGCAACGCGCTACTCTCCGCCCTGGTCGAGCGGCACTATCCGTACAGGGTGCTGGCGCCGCTGGTCGATCCGCCTGCGGTGCAAAGGGCATTTGAGGTTGGGGTGGGCAACACCGCCGAGTTTGAGCTGGGCGGAGCCCTCGATCCACGCTTCAAGCCGCTGACGTTGACGGCTACCGTCGACATGCTATCGCAGGGACGTTACCCTTCCGAATCGTGGGGTAGTGAGCAGAACGCCGGTCGCACCGCCGTACTGTTAAGCGACAATTTTACCATTGTCGTCATCAGCCGCCCGGTCAGCCTGGCAGACCGCTCGCTGTTTCTGACCCACGGCCGCGATCCGCAACTCTACGACCTGATTGTCGTCAAGTCGCCTCACTGCGAGCCTCACATGTTCGATGATTGGTCGGAGAGAAACTTCAACGTTGACGCACCAGGTTCCACCAGCGCCAACCTGAAGACTCTCGGACACACAGTTTGCCAAAGACCGATCTATCCGCTCGATGAGGACGTGACCTTTACGCCGGAGGCAGAGATCTATTCCTGAGGGTGCGCCGGTGATCAACTCGAGGTGCCTATTTGGGATCTCAAGTCAAGGATCAAAACAGCGTTAAAACGAATCGGAAACGCGCCGGGTTCTATTACCTACCGTAAAAGACCCCTCGCGGCCTGAGCTCATTCCAGACTTCGTCACAAGCATCAAGCGCGTCCTGAGGCAAGGTAATATCGGCAGCCGCCATGTTCTGGTCCAACTGTTTAATGGAGGTCGCACCGTTCACAACCGATGTTATCGTCTTATTGCTCAACACCCATGCCAGGGAAAACTGAGGGAGTTCGTAGCCATGATCCCCGGCTATGACTTTGAGCTTATCAACCGCGGCAAAGTTGGCGTCATTCCAGTATGGCTGATTATACCGATATCCGAGATGCGCCAGGCTGAATCGAGCGCCTTCCAAGGGCTTGTCGTCTTTGTTGTATTTACCCGTCAGAAATCCGGCGGCCATCGGGCTGAACACGCAAACTCCCACTCCTTCCTCATCGCACAGAGGCAGGAGCTCATATTCCGCATCTCTTGCCAACAGATTGTATGGCGGCTGAATGCAGTCCCATCGGGCCAGGTTCAGCTTATCACTGATCCAGAGTGCCTTGGAGAGCTGGTAAGCCCGGAAATTGGAGCAGGCTAAATATCGTACCTTTCCCTGCCGGACCATATCATCCATGGCACGGAGGGTTTCATCGAGCGGTGTGGCATAGTCCGGCATATGGGCGTAGTAGATATCGAGGTAGTCGGTTTGTAATCGCTGTAGACTTCCATCCAACGCCTGCATGAGATGCTTTCTAGAAAGCCCCATATCGTTGTGACCGACACCGCCACCTGCCGGCCAGGCATGAAATGTCTTTGGCCGCGCCAAATCGACTGGGCCGTAATCCAGAAATTCGCCGAACTTCTCGTCGAGCTTTCG
>CAZHXC010000301.1:0-590 GCA_964536145.1 uncultured Spirochaetales bacterium
GCTCATGTACTCACCTCATAGCAAAATTTATATATATTAAAGTAACTATATAAATCACAATTGTCAAGCCACGCAAAACCGGCTCCATGACTGTACAGTGATCCGGCAGCCGAACTGTTCTCGCTACTGGATTTTCAGCCTCCCTTTGCGTATAATCGTAAAATCCCAATATAAGCCCGGTTTGCAGCAAAAGGAAAGTGGAACCGTTTTTTGAAGGAAATACATATACTACGCCTCCGGATACGAGACGTTTCTTGCTCGATCGCCTTCCCCTCGGCAGATGGGTGCTCTACGGCCACTTTGTCCCCATCGTTCTACACGCCCGCAGGCTCGCCCTCAACGGAGACTATGATGACGAGGAGTGGGCAAAAAGTTCGTTCAATACGATGAAGATTATCGAGGGATGCGGCGCCTACGTCGATCTTGCCCGCATCATGAAACTCCTGGCCCCGGAGTTTTCCCGAAAAGACAAGGACGTGCTGTGGAACTGGGGCCGGAAACGGCACCTGTCGTTAAACGGCCTGATGGCTGAATCCCAGCGTCTGGGCGTGGCCGGCCTGAGCTGGGCCGGCACCGGCCAGTTGACTGGT
>CAZHXC010000301.1:600-4818 GCA_964536145.1 uncultured Spirochaetales bacterium
GAAAGCTCCAGGCACCGGTGGTGTTCATATCGAATCACATGAGCACCCTGGAGACGCTGGTTCTTCCTGTACTGATCGTTCAATTTAGAAAAGTCACCTATGTTGTTAAGGACAAGCTCTGCAAGGGTCCGGTTTTCGGACCGATAATGCGCTCTCGTAATCCGATTGCCGTCGGCAGAAAGGACCCAAGGCAGGACCTCGCAACCGTGCTCTCTGAAGGGAAGAAACTCATAGAGTCGGGCTATTCGATCATCATATTTCCGCAGAGCACCCGGCGTGATGTTTTCAGACGTGACCAGTTCAACAGCCTTGGGGTCAAACTGGCGATACATGCCGGTGTTGATGTCGTTCCTATAGCGCTGAAGACCGATTTCTGGAGTAACGGTAAGAAGCACACGGGTTTTGGCCCGATACACAGAGACCGGCGGATACATATCTCATTCGGTTCGCCACTAACACCTACCGGAAAAGGGAGGGCCGCACACGCTGAAACCGTGGAGTTCATAGAAAGCCACCTGCGGTTGTGGGGTGCGGCGCTTGAGCAAAGCGAGCAAGGCGAAGCCGGCTGAAGGGGCAGCGGAGATCCTGCATGCCGCCGGTCAAACCGGAGGACGCACCCGCGCTCAGTGGGCGTCCAACCAGGAACGGCCGGCGCCCATCTCCACTTCTATCGGAACGCCAAGGGGCATCGCCTCAACCATTTCTCGCCTCACGATATCTTTAACCGTATCCAGCTCCTCATTGACCGCCTCAAACACCAGCTCGTCGTGTACCTGGAGCAGCATCTTTGACCTTACCTTTTCACTGTCAAATCGCTCCTGTATACGAATCATGGCAAGCTTGATCATATCGGCGGCGGTTCCCTGAACCGGCATATTGATGGCGTTGCGTTCCGCCGCACTCCTGATGGTACCGTTCCTCGAGTTGATGTCACGGAGATAGCGGCGGCGGCCGGCGGCGGTTTCCACATATCCGTTCTCGTGGGCAAAGGCAATCGTTCGCTCCTGCCAGCTTTTGAGCCTCGAGTATTGGGTGAAATATTGGGTTATCAGCTCTGCCGCCTCGCCCCTTGTCAGGCCGGAACGTTCCGAAAGACCAAACGCGGATATCCCGTAAAGGATACCAAAATTGACGGTTTTCGCGTGACGCCTCATCTCATGAGTGACACCATCATGATCGACACCAAAGAGCACCATCGCCGTGGCGGCGTGGATATCATAACCTTCTTCAAAAGCCTTTATCATGCGATCTTCCCCGCTCAGCGCGGCGGCGATACGGAGCTCTATCTGCGAGTAATCCGCCGAGAGCAGCGTTTTCGATCCATCCGGTGCAACAAAGGCACCCCGGATTTCTCGTCCAAGTTCTGTGCGTATCGGAATATTCTGCAGATTTGGATCGTGGGACTGCATACGTCCCGTAGCGGTCACCGCCTGCTCATAGTTGGTGTGGATCCGGCCTGTCTTGTCAAAAATCGCCGACGGGAGCGTATCGACGTAGGTGGATTTCAACTTGGACTTCATTCTGTAGTCGAGAATCCGTGCGGCAATCTCGTGATGATTAGCCAGACGGAGAAGCACCTGTTCATTGGTTATGTACTGACCGGTTTTCTTTGTCTTTTTCGCCTTGGGATCGAGTTGTAGTTTGTCGAACAGGATCTCTCCAAGCTGTTTTGGCGAGTTCAGGTTGAACGACTCGCCGGCGAGGGCCTCTATCTCCGCCGCGGTGCGCTCTATATCGGCTCCAAGAAGTACAGAAAGCCTCTCGAGCTCATCAACATCCACCTTGATGCCCGCCACCTCCATTTCCACCAGCACGGGGATCAAAGGACATTCGATCTCTTGAAATACCCGCTTCTGTCCCTTCTCCTCGATGAGTCCATCAAAGACTTCCTTTAGTCTGAGAGTCACGTCGGTGTCTTCACAGGCATACTCAGCCAACGTGTCCGCAGCCACTTCACGCATGCTCTTCTGATCCGGCCCCTTCTCTCCGATGAGCTCTTCGATGTGCACCGTGTTGTATGAGAGCAACTCCTCCGCCAGCGCATCCATGGTTCTGCGGGATTCCGGGATGCACAGATAGGCAGCGATCATCGTGTCGTAAAACGGCCCGGTGACGCGGTGTCCGTGCCAGCGAAGTACCGACAGGTCAAACTTGAGATTATGCCCGACCTTCATCACCTCCGGATTGCTCAAGAAAGGATCGAGCTCCAGCAGTAGCCGTTCGCTGCCTTCCCGGTCCTCAGGAAAAAGAAGAAAGCTCCCCTGTCCGGGCTCCCACGAGAAGGCTATGCCGACAATCTCACAGTTTTTCTCGTCGAGGCCGGTGGTTTCCAGGTCAATACACACGATCTCCTTTTTGTTGAGCTCCGATATGAGCTTGCCTCTCGCATCCTCCGAATCAACGAGCTCGTAGACATGGTCTACGCTCGAGAGGTCTTCCATCGACACGTTGGACGCCTCGATGGCGTCAACACCACCGAGAATTCTTTCCGCCAGAGATCTGAACTCGAGTTCGGTGAAGAGGGTTGCCAACGCCGTCCGGTTCCATTCACGAACTTCCAACGCCTCGATGGATTCGGAGAGCGGGACATCGCATCTGATAGTCACCAGTTCTTTGGACAGCATTGCCTGCTCTCTGTTCTCCTCGAGATTCTGCCGTTGCTTTCCCTTCAGCTCATCGAGGTGTTCGTACACCTCTTCGATAGTCCCAAATCGTTTGATCAGGCTCTGGGCCGTCTTTCGTCCAACACCCGGGACGCCGGGAATGTTGTCACTCGAATCGCCCATGAGTCCGAGGATATCAATAATCTGCTCCGGCTTCTCTATTTCCCATTCGGCACAGATTTCTTTTGGCCCGAGCACCTCGAGACCGTATCCCTTGGCGGGTTTGCAGAGAAAGGTGTTGTCACTTACAAGCTGTGCAAAATCTTTGTCCGGTGTCACCATGAAGGTCTCGTAACCGCTTTCGCCCGCCTTCCTGGAAAGCGTGCCGACAACGTCATCCGCTTCCCAGCCAGGGTATCTCAGTACCGGGATGTTAAAGGCCTGACACAGATTATTGATATACGGAATGGCGATTTGCAGATCCTCAGGCATCGCCTCACGCGTCGCCTTGTATTCAGCGTACATCTTGTGACGGTGCGTCGGTTCGGATGTGTCAAATGCCACCGCAATGTGTGTGGGATCGTAGTTTTGCAGCAGGTCAACGAGTACGTTGGCAAACACGAATATGGCTGAAGTATTGAGTTTTGCGCTCGTGAAGCGCGGGTTCCGTATCAGAGCAAAATGGCCTCGATATGCCAGGGCCATTCCGTCGACTAAAACAAGTTTTCTCTGCATATACAGCAGGCTACATCAACTATTCCGTTTCGACTACCTGCCGGGCGGGAATCGGGCTTTCTGTCGAGAAGGCATTCGCGCGCCGCCGGAGACGTTGACGGCGAGTGACGCTATTCCGGATAACGCTCCCGTACCTGCTTGATCTGAGGAATTATCTCAAAAAAAATGTCCACGAGCTCCGGGTCGAATTGTGTTCCGGATGATTTTTTGATTTCCGCAAGGACATCATCAAAACTCCAGGCCTTTTTATAAACACGTCGTGAGCAGAGCGCGTCAAAAACATCGGCAAGCGCCACAATGCGGCCGAAGAGAGGGATCTCTTCACCCCTCCTCGGCTTCTTCCTGAATTGCGCTACGATTTTCTCAGGATTGTCTTCATTCAGATCGACGTAGCCGGGATACCCGGATCCGTCCCACCACTCATGATGGGTAAGGGCAACTTCCTGGGCGATATCATCAAACTCCGACTGGTTATCCGAGAACAGACGCGCACCCTGGTAGACGTGAGTTTCCATGATGCTCCGTTCCTCCGGTGTAAAACGACCCGGTTTTTTGAGGATCAGATCCGATATGGCCACCTTTCCCACATCGTGCAGCATCGCGACCATTCTGAGGATATCCCTCGTCCGTTCGCTCTCATGCTTGTCTATCCCGTGGTGATGCGCCCACCTGTCGTACAGCTCCACCGAATACGCACCGACCCTGTTGACATGGGCTCCGGTCTCGGCCGGATCTCGCATCTGTGCCATACTGTTCATCCGGAGCAGAATTGCCCTGGTCATCTGCGCACGTTGCAGGGCGATTGCGGCGTTCGCGGCAAAATGGTCTGTGAAAAGCTCGTCCGTTTTATCAAAACGCCTGGTATTCCCCTGTTCATCCT
>CAZHXC010000302.1:0-1528 GCA_964536145.1 uncultured Spirochaetales bacterium
CGGCAATTACCGGCTCAGGTGGCGCAACCCGCACATCTTCGAGCTCCCAGCCGAGGGCATCGGCCAGAATGCATATCGACACATCCAGTCCGACATGCCCGGTGATCTCCCCGGACGCGGTCGCTCTGCGATAGGCATCTACATCCATTCCGGCGCCAACCTTCTTCTGAAACGGCCGACGTCTGGGTGTGGCGTCCATACGTCTCGTAATCTCGATACGCTGCACATCGGTGCAGGCGGCGGAAAGCACCGAAGCCCGCATATCCATCAGAAACCCCGGATTGATACCCGTCCCGAGCATCGTTACCTTGTGCTGCCTGCAGAGCTCATCGTATTTCCGGGTCATATCGGCGTCTATGAACCGCGGGAAAGCGAGCTCCTCACAGGTGGAGATCACATCGATACCGTGTTTGATCGCCACATCGGTCTGTGGAAGAAATTTCTGAAGCGGCGACACCGTCGTATAGATCGCGATGTCAGGCTGCGTTTCCGCAAATACCCGGTCTGCGTCATCACTCACCGGCACGCCGCAGCCCGGCAAGCCGGCAAGCTCGCCTAAGTCCTTACCCTGAAGCTCAGGTGAGAGGTCTATTGCGCCGACATATCTTAAGCCCTCGCGCTCTGCAAGGATGTGTTTGACAACCCGGATCCCCATCGGACCAAGTCCTGCATGTACCGCCTTTATTTCTCTTTGCATGATTCTCCTCCTTTTGCGCCATGCTTCCGGCTATTGTGCGCCGGCCGGGTATGCTACTTCCGGGGTAGCAGGCCTTCGCTCGTCATATCATCGAGGGATCCGGCAAACTCCTCCATGGTACGGTCCACATCAGCCGGTGAATGGGCGGCGGACATGATGAAGTATCGCCCTCCCATGGTCGCGATGCCCCGCTGCAACAGATGGAGACCAAGCAACGTCTTGGCTGAGACAATGCTGTCGTCTCCCATGATAGTCTTGGGATCCGTTGTTGGCGGCGAATACTCGTTATCGGGCTGAAAATCGAATGGACCAAAGTAGACGTGAATAACCGTACGGCCATAGAGAAACCCGCTGATCCCCTTTTTCTGAAGTATTTCATTTCCTGCATCCCGGAGGTACGCCCCCATCTCAGCCGCCTTCTTCTGCGGTTCGCCGTCGAGGTAAGTCTCACAGGCGGCGACACCGGCGGAGGCAGTCAACGGATTTGCGTTCCAGGTTCCGCTGTGGCTCATGCGTCTTCCCCTCACACCGCCGGGTTGCAGCGTCTCGAACACATCGGCCTTCCCGATTACCACGCCCACGGAGAGACCGCCGCCGACGCACTTGCCGAGGGTGCTCAGATGGGGCTTCACCCCCACCAATTCCTGCCAACCGCCTCTCGACTCACGAAAACCGGTTACAACTTCATCAATGCAGAGCAAGGCGCCGTGTTTCTCCGCAACCGTGGGAAGCGCTCTGATGAACTCACGGTCCCAGGGTATCTGGCCCGCCATGTGGGCGCCGCCTCCCTCCACCTGCACGAGCGCATACTCCTTTGTGGAGAGGGTCGCT
>CAZHXC010000302.1:1538-4811 GCA_964536145.1 uncultured Spirochaetales bacterium
GTGTTTCCATATCGTTCATCGGTATAATTGTCACCTCAGGGCATACCGCACCGTCCTGAATGAGGGTCACCTCATCCGCCCACCCGTGAAAATTCTCCACAAAACGGAGTATTTTTCTCCTGCCGGTGGCAAGCCTTGCCAATCTGAAAGCGAGCATGTTCGCCTCCTGCCCGCTCGCGCAGTACTCCACTCTCTCGGCTACCGGCATCATCTGTTGGATCAGGTCACCCCACCGCACCTCGAGCTCGTGGTTCTCCCCAAAATGAATGCCTTTGGCCATCTGCGATTGAACGGCTTCCACAATTTTAGGATGGCTGTGACCAAGGATGAGCGCACCGTGTCCCATGACAAAGTCGATATACTCATTCCCGTCAACATCCCACTTCCTGCCGGCTGCAGCATGGGTTACATACGGTCTGAAGGGCTCGAGTATCCGGGCGTAGTGGGTAGCTCCATTGGCGGCAAACTTGCCCGCCGCGCTCTCATGAAGCGCGTATGACTTGGGGTGCGAAGCCACATACTTTTCGATGAGTTGTTCTCTGTTCATACTCTATTGATCTCCTCGGCTCAGACGATACCGCCATCATACAAGATTGAGCCGCACACGCCCATAGGGCCACGGCGGTTTCCGTCCCGCGCGGCCGCGGCGTTAGCCTTTTCCTGCAATCCGGATATAATGGTGACGGGAGGACATCATGCTGAGTTTACTGGACATTGCCGAGAGGGCCGCGAAGGGTCCAAAGGCCGATGAGAACAGTTGGAACATGGAGCTTTTCAAGACCCTCGGCGAGTTGGCAAAGAAGTATCGGATTGCCTATCCCGAGGACGGATCGTTTTTCAATACCGATGATGATCTTGCAGACCGGGCTTTTGAGGCGGGTATCGATTTCTTGATCGATAAGGGTGTCTATTGCATCTCCACCGGAAGGATTATTCAGTTCAGCAGAAGCGAGCTGCTCGACACGATTGCCGCGATACCTGCGGAGCTCACGGTGGGCCGCGGTACCGATGCGCGAACGCTCCGTAAGAGACGCATCGAGGAGAGCGAAGCGATCAATCACTGCCCGGGGCACCACGCACCGTGGAGCGAAGATTATGCACCTCTGGTAGTGCGGAACTATGCACAGATTTCAAACGGGGACTATCTCGAGGGCTTCAACTTTACCCACGTAGACGGACGTGAGATACGTGGCGTGTCGATGGAGACGTATGCCGGCAGACGTGCGGTGGCGTGGTTGCGCGAAGGTATCCGGAAGGCCGGCCGCCCCGGAATGGCAATCGCCTACTATCCCATCAACACCCGGGCAGCCGCCCTTTTCGCACCCCTTGATGAGGAGTGCGGCATCCGCTCAACCGACGGGGTCCTGCTTTCGGTACTGCCTGACATAAAAGTCGAACAGGACCTTATTTCCGCCGCCATTGCCTACAACGAGCGTGGCTGTTTCTGTGTCAACAGCGGGGGCGCCGGCTTTGTCGGCGGTTTTGCCGGCGGGATAGAGGGGGCAATCATCGAGGGTGTGATCAAACCGCTGGTAGGTTTTCTCGTCTACCGGGACAATATCACCTACGCCGGAGTGGGCGCCCTCCATGCTACTACCGGGGGAGAGGTCATGGGCGTAAACCCGCGGGGCTGTTGGGCGACATCGGTTGTCTGTCAGGCGCTGAACCGCAACACAAACTTCATCTACTTTGGCGGCAAAGCCGGTACCGGCGGAGACCCCGGATCAGGGACCGAGACCAGGCTCTGGGCGCTTGCAGGACTCGCGACCATACCGGTAAACGGTGGCAACATCGGGATTTCCCGTGTGGGACGTGCAACCATAGACTCGAGCCAGAACCCGCTCGAGGCGATGTGGGGATATGAGGTTGCAACCGCGGCAATCCGTTCGGGTTTTGACAGAGGCGCCGCTTCAGATTACTTGCGGAAGCTCGATGAGAAGATCAAAGGCAAGGCAACCGAAACCACCCGGCATATTGCCGAGTGCTGGGACCTGATGCAGGGCAAGCCGCTTTCCGAATATCAGGATATGTACCTCCGGGTGAAGGAAGAAACAGCACGGATGGGGCTTTCGTTTGGATAGGCTCCGGAAAACAGACGGCCGTTTTGCCGCCTGGCGGGTCCCTGCCTTCCGGCGAGTGTGGGCCGGAACGATGCTACTCGCGCTTGCAAACTGGTCGATGCGTCTTGCCATCGGTTGGCTTGTTCTCGTCGAAACAGAATCGGTTTTTCTCACCGCGGCGGTTTACGCAATGCAGAAAGCGCCGGGAATATTTGTCGCGCCGATCACCGGTTACATCTCAGACCGAGTCGTACGCAGCCGAATGCTCGCAGTAGCGGCTTTGTATAAGGCCGTTGTCGCGGCAGGATTGGGCATACTTTCTTTAGGCGGAATTTCGGTGATTTGGCCTGTTTTTGTGCTCGTGGCGTTGTTTGGTGCGGGGCAATCTGTGGAAATGCCCGCAACGCAAGGGCTGATAACCGACACGGTTCCCCGCAATACGGCGATGAACGCGGTCACCCTTCATTCCATTGGAGCACGGACGCTGGGCGCTGTAGGCGGGCTTGCAGGCGGTATCGTGATCGAGCTGTTCGGTATTCCCACCGCGTTATTCGGCGGCTGCGTCGTATTTCTTGCAGCTTCAGTATATATGTTCATCATGCCGGCGCCGCGGGCGGTAATCGGCAAGATGGGAATGATCGGTACTAGCATCCTGTTTGATTCGGCGAGAAGCCTCAAATCGATCTTGCAATTACCGGTGGTGAGAACGCTCCTCCTCGCGACGATTGTCGTGGAGATATTCGGATTTGCCTATTACTCGCTCTTACCGGGCTTTGCACGAAGGGTACTGGAGGTGGATGCCGATGGGCTCGGTACGTTGTCAATGATGTCGGGCTTTGGATCAGTAGCGGGGGTCATTATCCTTTCATCTCTTGGCGATTTCAAGAGAAAGGGACTGCTCATCATAACCGTAACCTTGGGCTACGGATTTGCGTTGATCGGGTTTGCAGCATCCGGCGTATTTCCGGTGTCGCTCGTGCTGATCACCGCTGTGGGCGCCATGGCGGCGAGCTTTGATGCGATGCAGTGGACCACGCTGCAGCAGAACGTACCGGACGAGCAGCGGGGCCAGGTCATCGGCGGATGGGTGTTTGCCATAGGGTTCGGCTGGGCCGGGCCACTGGTTCTTGGTGCGGTGGCTGAAAGCCTCGGTGTTCAGTGGGCGTTGGCCGGGGCGGGGATCATGGTTGCGCTCACCGGAATGGTGGTATAT
>CAZHXC010000303.1:0-3432 GCA_964536145.1 uncultured Spirochaetales bacterium
AGCCCCGGGATGCTCTCGCCCATCTTGAAGAGACGGATTTTGTCAGGGTTGGTGAGCAAGGGGAATACCTGTTTACAAAAGAGGGGCTCGAGTTCCTCATGGACGGGTTGGAAGAGAAGCTGAAATCCGGCGAGATCTCCTTATCGGAATATCATCAGCAAAAATCATGGCTGATGCAGCAGATGGACAATATGTCCGGGTCACAAGCTTCCATGTCAAAAGGAGAGCTCGCCAACACGATCATGGAGATGATCGATGCACAGGACAAGCAGTGGAACAGCGATGTGAACTTCAACACGATGTACGTGTATTATCACATCAAGGCAAACAGCGGAAAAGAGCCTCTAAACCGGCAGAAGAGCGACTATTACGGGCTCAAGCGCGTGATGGATGATCTGGTACGGCAAAACATACTTGTCAGCGCGAAAGACACCTCGTCATGCAACCTGACCGGCCTGGCGCTGGATGTGTTGTTTGAGTATTTTGTGGGCAGGAACATGAGTGGAGAGAAAGTACAGGAAATAACCGATTATAGGCACCGGCAGCACAATGAACGGAGTCATGAGATACGCAGGTTTACCTCTGGAGATTCGTACCGCAGCATATCGGTCCGGCGTACACTGAAAGAGATTGCCCGAAAGAGAAAAAGACTCTCGGATGTACAAAGGAACGACTTCCGAGTATTTTCGATGCAGTCCTGCAGCACACAATCCGACATCATACTATGCCTCGATACCAGCGGGTCCATGGGATTTCATCAGAAGCTGATGTACGCCCGTCTTGTGGCCGCCGGCATCGTGCAGGCCGGACTAAAAAACAACAACCGCATCGGCATTGTCGCGTTCAACGACTATGGAAAAGTTGCCATGCCGTTAACGGAAAAGGATGAGGATGCTCTCCTTGACTTCATTGCCAAAATCAGCCCCCGGGGCAATACGAACATCGGGGACGGTATTAAGTACTCGAGCGACGCCCTGGTGCAGGACTGCAGCAAAAACCGGAAACATATAATCGTAATCAGTGATGGCGTTGCGAGCGCCGTATCGGAAAGCACCCTCAAGACACTGGCAACGGTGCAGGGCCGGGATTTGACCGAAGAATCCGCGCTGATCGAAACCAAGAAAGCTACCGCGAGAGGGATACAGGTTTCCGTGATTCATATCGCAGGCAAAGAAGAGGTGAGCAGCAGGTTTATCAATGCTATTGCAACCGTCGGGAATGGAAAAGTATATCGGATTAGTGATTCTAATGCGCTAACGTCACTTTTCTGCTAATGTCATAACTCAGTACAATTTTAACAGGCTATGGAGGTTTCCTTGGAAATACGAGAAGAACTGAGAGAATCAATACTTGCGAAGTTACGCCAAAAACAAGACCCTCTTGAAGGTTTTTACGCTCCTGAGGACGTCAAGGAAGCCATCCTTGCGGTCTTGGTCTCCGGCCGTCACCTCTTGCTCGAAGGGCCGCCGGGTACGGGAAAAACAACCCTTGCGAAGATTCTTGCAAGCCAGCTTGGGTCGATGAAAATCGTTCACGGCTGCCGATACAACTGCGACCCGCAATCCCCACAATGCCCGGACTGCCGGCAGGAAAGCACCGTTTTGGAAGCGACAACCATTCCCGGGGACGCCCGGTTTATCCGTGTGCAGGGATCGCCTGAGCTCATGCCGGAAGACCTGCTTGGAGACATCGACCCGGTCATAGCCATGCAATACGGCATTCATGACCCGCGGGCTTTTACCCCGGGGCGTATACAGCGGGCACACCGGAAAATCCTCTTTATCGATGAGCTGAACAGGATTCCGGAACGGACGCAAAACACGCTCATCCAGGTGCTCGAGGAGAGGAACACCACGTTGGCCGGCTTCGATATCGAAATTGGCGTGGATACCCTCGTTATCGCCACACAGAATCCGGAGGAGTTTGCGGGGGCGGACTGTATATCGGAAACACTCGGAGACCGCTTTGAGCGAATCCAGATCGATTATCCCACATCCGAACAGGAGGTGGAAATTCTGCAGCGTTACGCCCAAAAGTACAGGGGCGTGCAGTTCGATGAGGAGCTTTTGAGCAGGACGGTCGCGATCTCGCAGGCCACCCGGTCCGCGGAAGGTATTCAGCGCCCTGCGAGTGTACGTGCAAGTATCTCAACCTTTGAGCAGGCGCAGGCAATTGCCCAGTTGAACGGCAGAGACAGCGTTTCAAAAGAAGACGTGACAAAGGCGGCGTTGATCAGCCTGCACGGGAGAGCGGAAGTCTCACCGGCAAGCGAGCATTACGACACACCGGAGGCACTATTCAGGGAAATAATCGACAAAAACCTGGAATGAACATAGAGGCAGCCGCTTTGACGCGGCGAGACATACTTGAAGGAGGATGAGATGTCAAGCGAACAATTCCCCGGAGGCTATGCCGGTAAGATTCTACGGGTAGACCTGTCGGCAAAGAAAACAACCATAGAAAAACTCGACAGTAAGTTTTGCAGAAAATACTTGGGCGGCGCCGGATTTGTCGCCCACTATCTCTACAACGAAGTCAAGCCGGGTATCGACCCCCTCGGGCCGGAGAACAAGCTGATTTTTGCGATTGGGCCGATGACAGGGGTCAGCATCGCCGGCAACGCCCGGAGCTGCATTGGGGCGAAATCTCCCATAAGCGGAGGCATTATCAAATCCGAGGCCGGCGGCAGCTTTGGGCCTGAGCTCAAGCACGCCGGTTTTGACGCGGTCATTGTGGAAGGAAGGGCGGACAAGCCGGTGTACCTCTCGATTGAGGATGACAAGGCGGCAATAAAGGACGCCGGCCATCTCTGGGGCAAGGAAACGAGAGAAACCGAGCAGTTGCTCAGGGAGGAGCTTGGTGATGAGAAGATCCACCTATCGATGATAGGACCGGCTGGCGAGAACATGGTAAAGTTCGCCTGCATCATGAACGGGCTTTTTGACGCTCACGGCCGGGGCGGCTCCGGCGCCGTGATGGGCTCGAAAAACCTGAAGGCAATTGCCGTCAGGGGGCACGGCAAGCCGCCGGTAGCGTCTGAAGACGTCCTCAAGCGAATGAGAAAATGGGTTATCGATAACAGGGAGCTGTGGTCAAGGTTTGCCGAGTACGGCACCGCCGGCAGTGGCGCCATGATGGAAATGCAGGTAACCACCGGTAACGTGGCCGTTAATAACTTCAGCGAAGGGATACTCCCAAACGCCCAGGAAGCGGACTGCCTCCTGATACGCGAAAAGATGGACGGCTGTTGGGCGTGCCCGGTGCGGTGCAAGAAAGTCGTGAAGAGCGAAGGTAAGTACCAGGTAGACCCCGAATACGGCGGTCCGGAATATGAGACTCTGGCAGCGCTGGGGTCCAACTGCGGCGTTGACAACCTGGAAGCAATCGCCAAAGGAAATGAACTTTGTAACGCATATTCACTGGATACCATCT
>CAZHXC010000303.1:3442-4804 GCA_964536145.1 uncultured Spirochaetales bacterium
GCTGTCGGCACAAGCTGCGGGCTTGTCGACATCAGGGCTATCTCCCGGGCAAGCCAGTTATGCAACGCATATTCGCTGGACACGATATCAGCGGGCATGACCGTCTCCTTCGCCATGGAGTGTTTTGAAAACGGCCTGCTCACCACCGAAGACACCGGGGGCATCGAACTCAAGTTTGGCAATGCCGATGCGGTGTTGAAGACCATCGAGATGATCGCCAAACGTGAAGGCATTGGAGATTTGCTTGCCGAAGGCACCAAGGTCGCCGCCGAGAGGATCGGCAAGGGTGCGGAAAAGTACTCAATGGATGTGAAAGGCGTGAGCATCCCGATGCACGAACCGCGGTTCAAGCACACACTCGGCGTCGGCTATATGGTGAACCCTCACGGGGCCGATCACTGCTTCAACTTGCATGACACCATGGTTGCTACCGAGGGGAGATTGCTTGACCAATTCAGGGAACTGATGGGAGAGATAGACCCGCCGCCGGCTGAAGACTACGGCGCGCTGAAAACGGCTATGCTCCGGTATTCGTTCTTTGACAGGTTTATCAAGGACTCTCTCATCTCATGCCAGTTTGTCCCGTACAGTATTCCACAGCTCGTTGAACTGGCGAACGCGGTTACCGGATGGAATATGACGGTTAACGAGATGTTTACCATCGCGGAGCGGGCGCTTACTATGTTCAGGCTCTTCAACATCCGCGAGGGATTGAGTGCCGATGACGACAAGCTGCCGGCTCGTTTTTACGAAGGAAAGAGCGGCGCGCTGGAAGACAAGCCGTGTGATTTGGATGAAATGGTGAAAGCGAGAAACTACTATTACACGCTGATGGGTTGGGATCCTGAGACGGGTGTACCGTTGAAGGAAAAAGTTGAGGAGCTTCAAATTGACTGACTCACAAACAAAAATCCACGATATCACCCTTGCCATCTCGCCATCCATGGTGATTTGGCCGGGGCACCCGACGCCGGAAGTAACCCGGCGGTCGGACATGAGAAAAGGTGACCGCTCCAACAACAGCAGCCTCGCCTTTACCGCCCACACGGGAACCCATGTTGACGCCCCCGCCCATTTTGTAAAGGACGGGGGCCTCGTCGACGCGCTTGATCTCGAATTGCTTGTTGGAGAGGTGCTGGTTGTGGATGCCGGAGACGCGAGCGAACTTTCTGAGGAGGTCCTGAAGGAGCTCGACATCCCGCCGGGTACAAAACGCGTCCTCTTTCGTACCCGGAACTCCGTAGGTTGGCAAAACAACGAGACGGAGTTCACTGAAGATTACGTGGGTATCACGACAACCGGCGCCGAATGGCTGGTCGCGCGGGGTGTCCGGCTCGTAGGTACCGACTATCTCTCGGTGGC
>CAZHXC010000304.1:0-4779 GCA_964536145.1 uncultured Spirochaetales bacterium
AATTGAGATCCCGGAAGCCGCCGTCGCCCCCCAACTGTGTGACGAGACACCCGCCGGAAAACAGCTTGTCCTGAGCATGGAGAGCGGCGTGAGCCAGCTCACATCACCCACATCGGTTGAACCGGTGCCAATTTCCTCAGAATCCATCGCGGGAAAGTTCTCATCAACAATCTCCCGCTTCCTGACCGCTTCAATACGTTCTCTTTCGGATTCCGGTACCAGGAAGTTTTTGAACAGATCCGTTCTGTTTCCCTCCGGGAAGGCGGCGTTGATCTCTTTCGCAAAGGCAATCTCCTCATCAGTATAGCGTATCGGTCCTATCTCCTGCATCATTGCGTACTGAAGGTCCGCGAGATAGTGGTTATTGATAACCGTGGAGCATCCGGCGGTAAGATGAGTGTCAACTTTGGTCTCGGTCATGAGCGCGGCTCCTTCAGCAATCTTTCGAACGCGGGAGAAAACCTCATCAAGGAGGTCCATCTCCGGAGCGCGGAGGTAGTACCACACCTCGGCGGTCTCAGGAACGATGTTCGGAACTCTTCCACCCTCTGTGATCGCATAATGCATTCGCACCTTCTCAGGGACATGCTCGCGGAGATAATTCACACCAACATTCATGAGCTCAACCGCGTCGAGGGCCGATCTCCCCCTGTGAGGCGCGCCGCCGGCGTGAGAGGTCACCCCGGTAAACCTGAACCGCACATCGTACACGCCTACCGATGAGCCTTTACCGGGCATATTGTATACCGCAGGATGGTAGTTGAACGCCGCATCGAGATCATTAAAACTCCCGACCCGCGCCATGAACGCCTTACCCCAGAGCTGTTCCTCCGCCGGACATCCGTAATAGCGGACCGTTCCTTGCATACCCTTCTCCTCGAGCCACTTCGCCACGGCAACCGCCGCAGCCATCCCTCCGGTTCCGAGGAGATTGTGCCCACAGCCGTGCCCCGAAGCACCTTCGCTCACCGCTTCCTTCCGCGGCGACTTCTTCTGAGAAAGACCAGGAAGCGCATCATATTCTCCTATGAATCCGATAATAGGCTTGCCGCCGCCCCTTTCGGCTGAAAAGGCGGTTTTCATCCCGGCGATATTCTCGGTAATCGAAAAGCCTTCCGCCTTCAGATGCTCCATCTGCAGCGCAGACGACCGATGTTCCTGGAGTGCTATTTCTGCATACTCCCAGATTTTATCAGCTATTTCCGTGTATTGAAGATTATGCTCGTCGAGCCACCTGATAATAGACCTACAGTTTTCCATATTGTATTCCTCCTTTCACTTTTCCGCGCCGGCTAACGCGAGGTACCGAGTATCCTATATCAATTGACTCTTTTGTGCATGCGGCAGAAACATATTGCCAAGTCTGCAGCCCAAGGGGCGGCTCGGCGGCGCCTCGTGTTGACAGTGTGAATCTGAGCTCATATCATTTTTCAGGAGTTATATGAATCGGACTACTTTTATTGACAGAGCTCAGGACAGCAGTGAAGTTTGGGACGTCATCATTATCGGAGGAGGCGCAACCGGTGTTGGTGCAGCTGTAGAGGCATCCTCTCGTGGTTATCGAACGCTCCTGCTGGAACAACATGATTTTGGAAAAGGGACTTCGAGCAAGAGCACAAAAATGGTGCACGGCGGTGTTCGCTACCTCCAGCAGGGGAATGTGAAGCTTGTACTTGAAGCACTAAGAGAGCGCGGATACCTGTGCCAAAACGCGCCGCATCTGGTGCACCCTTGTATGTTCATCGTACCAAGCTATAGATGGTGGGAGCTTCCGTACTACGGAATCGGCCTGGGTCTATACGACATGCTTTCCGGTTCATTGAGCCTTGGGCATTCCCGCATAATAGGCAAAGAGGAAGTGGTGCAACTTCTGCCGACTGTTGAGACTAAAAATCTTCTTGGCGGTATCACATACCATGACGGGCAATTCGATGACACTCGTCTTCTCATCAACATGGCTCAAACCTCGGCCGAACACGGTGGGGTGTTAATCAACTACGTTAAAGCTCATCAATTGACACATGCAAATGCAAAGGTGAACGGCGTTATCGCAACAGATCTCGAGAGCGGAAAGGAAATCGAGTTAAAGGCGAAGGTTGTGATAAACGCAACCGGAGTCTATGCCGATGATATCCGTCTACTGGACAATAAGGGCGCTCGAAGGATGATCAGGCCCAGCCAGGGCATCCACATCGTACTCGACCGCTCATATCTTCCGGGAGATACCGCGCTCATGGTTCCGAAAACCGATGACGGCCGGGTTCTCTTTGCAATTCCCTGGCAAAACTATGTTGTTGTAGGTACAACTGATACTCCGGTGGACAGCACTCCTATCGAGCCAAAGCCACTGCAGGAGGAAATTGAATTCCTCATTAAGCATGCACGCCGGTATTTGACAAAGGATCCTACAGATAAAGATGTCCTCAGCACATTCGCCGGATTGAGGCCCCTGGCCAACCGTTCGAGTGAAACGAACACTAAGTCCATTTCAAGAAAACATGTTATCGAGGTTTCCAAAAACGGTCTGATCACAATAGCCGGTGGCAAATGGACCACTTATCGTCAAATGGCCGAAGATGTCATAGACAGGGCCGCCAAACTGGCGGATCTACCGAAAAAACAATCAAATACCAAGCATATGAAGCTTCACGGCTATCATGAAAACTCAAGGATTTTCGGCAATTTGGAGGTCTACGGTTCTGATGCACCGCTATTGCAAAATCTCATTGAAGAAAAATCTGATTGGAGCGAGTTGTTACATCCGGAGCTGCCGATAAAGGCCGGCGAGGTGGTATGGGCGGTGAGACATGAAATGGCACGGACCGTTGAGGATTTCCTCGCCCGTCGCCGCCGGGTCCTGTTTCAGGATGCTCGCAAAAGCATCGAAATGGCGCCAAAAGTTGCGGCGCTGATCGCCCAAGAAACGGGGTTCGATGCCGGTTGGCAGGAGGCGCAGGTCAGATCATATACCGAGCTCGCAAGGCAGTATCTGGTTAGTTGAGGCTTTCAGCCGGCAATCTACTTACGGGCGTACCGGCGTGCCATCGGGTAGTCGCGTCTGCGTCCACTCGACTACCTCATCGGTACACGGATACTTTGCGGCCATCTCTTCGTTAACATCGATGCCGAGCCCGGGCGAATCATTTGGATACATGTATCCATCTCTCACTTCAGGCGTGCCCGGAAACATCTCATACACCAGGTCGGAAAAGCGGCACCACTCCTGAATCCCGAAATTTGGAGCCCAGAGATCGAGATGCAGATTGGCGGCATGCCCCACCGGAGAAACATCACCGGGACCGTGCCATGCGGTCCTTGCGCCGTAGGATTCGGCAAGCTGAATGACTTTTCTTGCCGGTGTTATCCCGCCTATCTGGCTTACGTGCATTCTCACAAAATCTATCAGACGGTCGGTGATCAAGTGTCTCCATTCGAGGGGGTTGTTGAAGAGCTCGCCCATCGCGAGAGGCGTCGAGGTCTGTTGACGAATCCGCTCAAACCAATCGCCATCCTCCGGCGCAAGAGCATCCTCCAGAAAAAAGAGCCTGAACTGCTCGAGGTCTTTGGCAAATCCTACCGCTTCAACCGGCTGTAGCCTTTCGTGCACGTCATGAATGAGCTCGAGTTCATCACCAACTTCCGCACGGACATGCTCGAATACACGGAGCATATCGCGGCGATATAGACCTCTGTCAAAGTAGTTGCCCTCGGGAGACCCGTCCGGTTTCCGGTACCCCTGCCTGCTGACTTCACTGTTACCGCCATATCCACCCATCTGCACCCTCACGTGACGGTAACCCTCTCCGGCAAACTCCTTTACCCGTTCTGTAACCTCTTCCGGAGTTTCGCCGTTGGCGTGAACGTAGGTTGCCGCCGCCTCACGACACTTGCCACCGAGAAGTTGATACACGGGCATGCCCGCCATTTTGCCCTTGATGTCCCACAGCGCCATATCGACTCCGGAGATCGCGTTGTTGAGCACAGGCCCGTTCCGCCAGTATCCGTTTGTCATCGACATCTGCCATATCTCTTCGATACGCGATACCTCACGTCCGATGAGAAACGGCTTGAGATGTTTCATCACCGCCGCTTCAACCGCGTGAAAACGCTGGGTAAAGGTCGCACACCCCAAACCGTATAATCCCGGTTCGGAGGTATCGACTTTTACCACCAACAGTCTGGCCCTTTCCGGCTGGGTTGCTATGAGTTGAACATCACGGATAGTAACAGCATTCTTCATCTTCATCCTCTCGTATCGTAATTGTTTGTGACGCAGGCCGGCGGCCGCGAGCCGCACCTTGCCGGTGCATAGTATATCGACTAATACGAAAAATTCACAGAAAGTCATTCTATCCTTCAGTTTTCACCAGGAATTGACCATCTGAAGCCGTACAGCTACCATTATAGTAACTGAGAAGTAATAAATCATTATGCGATGATACACTGAGGTGTATTGATTACATCACAGGAGATTTTGCATGAATTCTTCAGGAAAGCAATACATAGGCGCTATCGATCAGGGGACCACCTCTACCCGCTTTATTCTGTTTGACCGGGAAGCCCAGCCGGTTGGCTCGAGCCGGCTCGAGCACAAGCAGATTTTCCCGCGAGCCGGATGGGTGGAGCACGATCCGGTGGAAATCTGGAATCGAACGGCAGAGGTTATAAGCAAGACCTTGAAGATGACAGGTGTCGATCCCCGTCAAATCGCAGCAATAGGTATAACGAACCAGCGTGAGACCACGGTAGTCTGGAACCCTAAGACAGCGGTGCCGTATG
>CAZHXC010000305.1:0-4770 GCA_964536145.1 uncultured Spirochaetales bacterium
GCGTTCCGGCATGGCCCGGGTGGCGAGGCAGCGGGAGGCATCGCCAAGCGCCTTTTTCCCGGATTGCGGCAACCGCCGATTCGGCGCCCTCCTTGCTATGAGAGTAGTGGAGAACAACCGACGCCCCCGCTTCAGCAAACTCGAGCGCCACGCCCCTGCCGATTCCGGGTCCTGCATATCAGCTGCCTACATCGGCCCGCCAAAATACGCTATCTCGCTGTCCTGCGGTTCATAGCCTAAGAGCTTCTTTGTCTCGGTGAGATCGAATATCGGAATACTCGAATTGCTCACGCCGTAGACCACCATAAAATCGGTATCAACCTCCAACGTGCGGATGAATAGATTCACGCAGTCCCGTTGGCTGAAAAAGAGCGCGCGGAGGTGTCGTTCCCTGCTTTCGTCCCAATCGTTGTCGGGAAGCTTTTCCGGCGCCGCCCAGCCGATGCGCACCGATATAAACTCGAGTCCGTGGAATTGAACGTAGTATCTGCCCAAATCTTCACCAAAAGATTTTGAGGCTCCGTAATAGGAGTCAGGCGCCGGCGGATCGGAGAGCTGTATGAGTTTGCCCCGCTTCAGGAAGTTCGGATCGAGGGTAGTCGGACCGGTTTCCACCGCGTAGCCGTTTTGCACGTGATTGGTGCTCGCAAACACAATCCGTTGTACTTTGGCCCGGCGCGCCTCTTCGAGCACGTTATAGGTGCCGATGATGTTGTTCTTCAAAACGTCTTCCCAGGGCGCCATGGTGCTCGGGCTTGCTGCTAAGTGAATGACCGCATCCAATCCTTCGAAAGTTCCCTTTATTTCCTCCGCGTCCGCAATATCGGCCTTTACTATTCTGAGATCGTGGGTGGTGTCAGGCTGTGTGGACCTGATAAACAACGTCAGCTCGTATGAGTCGGCAAGCCCCTCCGTCAGGTTCTTTCCGATACGGCCGGCGGCGCCGGTTATACCAACTTTGCGTATGCTCTTTTTCTCTTGATTCATGAGTCCCTTCCTTTGCAGTAATCCGATAATTGTAGTCTACGATTGTAGCATGTGCGTTACTTCAAGACTATCGCGCTTCCCCTCGAGTGGTGCCTCTCGGTGAAACCGTCCCGCCGCCGGACTGTGTGTCTACACGTTCCCCAGATAAACATGCTCAAGCCCGTGCTCCTTGCCGATTTCCTCGGCACGGCGCAAGGTTGTTACGGGAGTTGCGGATACACCCGAAAACTCGTATTGCGGATAAAACCTGCTGATGTGCCACGGAATCTCGGTGCTCACACCGGCAATAAAACCGGCGATGTCGTTGAGCTCCTCATCCGAATCGTTTTCATCCGGGATAATCAGCGTGGTCACCTCTACCCATATATCCAGCGATTTCATCAGCGCAATTGTCGAGAGCACCGGCTCGAGCCTCCCCTTGCAGAGAGTTTTGTAGTACTCGCCTTTGAAGCTTTTCAGGTCAACATTGGCAGCATCCAGATACGGTGAGATCTTCGCTATCGGATCTTCGGTGATGTATCCGTTTGTCACGAATACATTCTTGATGTCCCGTTCATGAGCGAGTACCGCGGTGTCGTAGGCGTATTCATAGAAGATCGTAGGCTCGGTGTAGGTGTAGGCGATGCTTTGACAGCCGTTCCGTATCGCACCGGCCACAATTTCCGGCGGTCTGACGGGGGTACGGCGGTGGTTTGCGTTTCCTTCGGAATCGTCAATCTGTGAGATCTGCCAGTTTTGACAGAAGCCGCATTTGAAGTTGCATCCCTTCGTGGCGATTGAGTAGGCTCGGGTACCCGGTAGAAAGTGATAGAGCGGCTTCTTCTCGATTGGATCTACATGGACGGCAATCGGATTGCCATAGGCGTGAGTATACAGCACACCTCCCTTGTTCTGACGGACGCTGCAGATGCCAAACTTGCCGTCTGCAATAAGACAGTTGTGCGGGCAGAGGTAACACTCCACCCGGCCGTCGTCGTGTTTGCCATAAAACATCGCTTCTTTTTCCATCATTCAACCTCCGGGCCCGGCCGGCAGACCGGCCACGTATATTTCGGTCGGCGACTGACCACTGTATTCTTTTTACCGCTCTGCCGCCGCCGTACTATCGTAACCGTTCTTCCGCCGCCTCAATACTGACGATCTCGATGATGGTCCCATACATGCGGGTACCCGCCGTATCCGGGCGTGACCGCGCAATGTATCTTCCCGCTCATCGGTACCATTATAGCAGAGCCGCCACCGTGAGCCCATAATCTGAATTTCATCGAAAATAGTCTGTTTGGTTTATTTATGGGGCCGGATACCGCGCTTACAATTAAGGGATTGCATAATCTTGATGAGCACATGAGGACGCGGATGGCAGACTATAATGGTAGAAAAACGCACAATTTCAACGTCAAGGAGAGAAACCGGCTGATCGATATCGCCTTGGATATCCAAAACCGCTATGGGTATATCTCCTGGGAGAGCATGGAAGAGATTGCCGGTGCGCTCGAGATACCGCTCGTGGAGGTACGGGACGCGGTAACGTTCTATTCGTTTCTCTCCACAGAGCCGCAGGGGAAGAATATTGTGCGTCTTACAGACGCCGCAATTGAAAACATGTCTGGGGCGGATTTGGTGGCCCGTGCGTTTGAAAGCCAGGTAGGGGTACCCTTTGGTGCGACATCCGAGGACGGTTCGGTCACCCTCGACCATACCGCGTGCATCGGAATGAGCGATCAGCCGCCGTCTGCGTTGATAAACGGTATTCCGGTAACCAGGATCCGCCCTGAGGAGGTGTCCGGGATTGTAGAGGAGCTTCAGAACGGGAGTAAGTACAGCGCGGAGAGACTCATCAACGATGATCTTGCGAGCCTGATAGAGGATAACTTGCGCCTTGAAGGGCCGGTGATATTCGCTCCGGCAAAAAACGGTGCGGCTGTACGGGCAGCTCTCAACCTGTCTCCGGAAGGGGTGATTGATGCCGTGACAAAATCGGGCTTGAGAGGCCGCGGTGGCGCGGGGTTTCCTACCGGGATGAAATGGCGGTTTTGCCGCGGAGCTAAAGCCACGCCCCACTACCTGATATGCAACGCCGATGAAGGCGAGCCGGGGACCTTCAAGGACCGGGTGTTACTCAACCGGGTACCCGACTTGATCTTTGAAGGAATGACCATCGGCGCGTACGCCATCGGCGCCGAAGAGGGATTCCTCTATTTGCGTGGAGAGTTCGCCTACCTGAAGAACCATCTGGAGGCGGTTCTCGAAAGAAGGCGCCATGTAGGCCTGCTTGGTGAGCACATCGGGGGACGGGATGACTTTAGCTTTGACATACGCATCCAGCTCGGCGCCGGGGCTTATGTGTGCGGAGAAGAGTCGGGTCTCATCGAATCGCTCGAGGGCAAACGGGGCGCTCCCCGCGACCGTCCGCCGTTCCCGGTTACCAAGGGCTACAAAGGGTTGCCTACCGCCGTCAACAACGTGGAAACCTTCTGCTGTGCGGCGAGGATTCTGGAAAACGGCGCAGAATGGTTTACCGGATTTGGCAGCAAGGACTCCACCGGTACCAAACTTCTGAGCATATCCGGGGATTGCGAAAGCCCGGGTGTCTACGAAATCGAATATGGATTATCTATCGACGACATGCTCACCATGGCGGGAGCGAGAAACGTACAGGCCGTACAGGTGGGAGGAGCCTCGGGGAGTTGTGTGGCGCCAAAGGATTTTGGCAGGACTATCTGTTTCAACGATATCCCTACCGGTGGATCGGTGATGATCTTCAGCAAAGACCGTGATCTCCTGAACATCGTACGCGATCTGACGAAGTTCTTTGTGGACGAATCGTGTGGCTGGTGCGCGCCGTGCCGTGCGGGAAATCCGTTCCTGTTGAAGCTCTTTGACAAGGTGCTCCACGGGAGAGGCTGCCGGTCCGATCTGGCAAAACTCGAAAACTTAGGTGGAACGATCGGCAAGATGAGCAGGTGTGGGCTTGGGCAGACAGCGCCCAACCCCATCCTTATGACATTGAAGAACTTCCCCCACCTGTACAACGCAAAGGTGTCCGACGAGTTTATACCGCTTTTTGATTACGAGCGCGCGATTGCCGACGGTATAGAGGTTGCCGGCCGCCCGCCGGTGCACGAGTAGGCACGAGTAGATACGAGGAGCATGATATGAGCGACCAGATAACCATCTACATAGACGAACATGAGGTCAGGACCGAACCAGGAAAAACCATTCTGGAAGCCGCCGATGCAGCCGGAATCTATATCCCAAGGCTCTGTTATCATCCTGATCTTGTCCCTGCCGGGCACTGCCGGGTGTGCACCGTGTTGCTCAACGGAAAACCCACGAATGCCTGCTCCAATCCCGTGGGAGAGGGCATGGTGATAGAAAATGACACGCCTGAGCTCAACGAGGAACGGAAACACATCATCGAAATGCTCTTTGTCGAGGGAAACCACAACTGCCCCTTTTGCGAGGCGAGCGGCAACTGCGAGCTCCAGGCGCTCGGGTACCGGTTTGGCATGCTGACACCGGATTACCCGTATCGGTGGCCGGTGAAGGAGATGGACGCTTCACATCCGGATGTCTACATCGACAGAAACCGGTGTATTCTTTGCGGCCGTTGCATACGCGCTTCCCGGGACTTGGATGGAAAGAGTGTGTTCGGTTTTGAGTGGCGTGGGCCGGAACAGCGGATTATCGTCAACTCCCGCGGGCCGCTTTCAGAAACCCAGATGGCCGCCGCTGACCGCGCGGCCACCATTTGTCCGACAGGCAGCCTCATGATCAAAAGGG
>CAZHXC010000306.1:0-1639 GCA_964536145.1 uncultured Spirochaetales bacterium
GCCCGGCAGGACTGTTACCGGCAAGTTGATGCCGGCCAAGGACGGCCGCGACGTGAGTATTGACGCGGGCAAGAATGTCGAGATCGAGGAAGACGGCATGGCCGCCAGGTCGACTATTAACGGACAGGTGGTGCTTACCGGTGACAAGATAAACGTGGAACCGATATACGTTGTACAGGGAGACGTGAACCTGAAGAGCGGCGGAAACGTCATCTTTCTTGGGACAGTGTACGTGAAGGGGAGCGTCGATGACGGATTCAAGGTCAAAGCCTCCGGTAATATCGAGGTTATGGGAAACGTCGGAAAAGCGGAGCTTGATGCCGAGGGCGACATTATCGTGCATCAGGGCATCACCGGAAAAAGTGGCGGCAAGATACAATCGGCAAAAAGCGTATGGGCCAAGTTCATTGAAAACGCCAGGGTGGAAGCCGGAGAGTTTGTGGTTGCGAGTGACGGGATTATCAATACCCATGTGATAGCAAATAAAAAAATCGTTTGCAGGGGAAAACGTGCCACGATCGTGGGCGGAACCCTCAAAGCTGCGGAGGAGATTCACGCAAAGAGTCTTGGATCGGTTGCGGGTTCGGAGACGGTGCTCGAGGTCGGGTATGATCCGCGGAGCAAGGAGAAGCTTGCGCGTCTCGAAGAGCGCATTGGAACATTTGATGAGTCCCTAGAAGAGATAAACCTGAACATCCGCACCCTGGAGAACTTCAAGAAGGCGAAAAAGGAACTGCCGGAGGACAAGGCTGCCTTTCTCGAAGAACTGTATGCAAAACGCGAGGAAGCCAACCTCGAAAAGAAACAGCTTCTCGAGGACGTGCAGACGATACAGGAGTATCTTTCATCGCTTCAAATACGCGGCAGGATTTCTGCTTCATCCAAGGTTTTTCCGGGTGTCAGAATATACATCAAGGATGCGTTTCTTGAAGTCCGGAACGAGTTTAACGCGGTTACGTTTATCAACGAAGCCAATGTGGTGAAGATCACCCAGTATGAAGAACTCGATGAGGAGCTCTCCCGGAAGAGATGATCCGGAGGTGTCATGTCGATACAGCCGATAGATTTGCAGACTCTGTTCATGCGACTCGCGCAGGTGGGAAAGGAACAGGCGGCGATGCGTGAGGCCGCGCATGTAGCGCAGTCTGTCCAGGGAAGTGAGATAGCCAGACAGTCTGAAGAGGCGGCGCGCACGGTTAGTGAAACAAGAGAGCTTGAAGATGGACTCGAGGCGGTGAAGGATGAGGAGCAAGGTTCAGGAAACAGTCGAAGGGAGCAGGAAGAAGCCCGGAAAAAAGAAGAACGTGAAAAGCGGGATGTTTTTTCCGATCCCGCTCTCGGCAATAAGATCGATTTGAACGGATAGTTCTGTGGGCATACTCTTCCTGAGCATCGCCGTCAACGCATTTCTTATCGGAATTCTCTATCTCATTGCCAGAAGACGGATACACCGCTTGCTCGGCGGAGAGGAAGCTATGGACGGCATACGAGACGAGGTCAACCATCTTGTTGTGGAATTGAATCAGACGGCCGACAGGAACATCGGCATTATTGAGGAACGAATCGAAAGATTGAAAAAGCTGGTGGATGATGCGGACAGGAAGATTACCCTTTTGGGCAAGGAAAGCGAAAAGGTGAG
>CAZHXC010000306.1:1649-4767 GCA_964536145.1 uncultured Spirochaetales bacterium
TAGGCGCCGACGTGTACGAGCGGCTGAAGCGTTCCAAATCGCTCGTATCGGAAGCGCATCCGGATGACCACCGGGAAGTCGACTCGAACGCCAAAGCTGAGGCCAAATCTGACGTTGAATCGAAAGCTCCGGTGCCGCAACAGAAAAGCGGCCGCAAGACAAGCTCCGAGACGGGTGGTGGCGCCGCCGAGGTGCTTGAGTTGTACCGTCAGGGATTCGAGCCGAAAATCATCGCGGCGAAAACCGGCTCCAGTCTTGGAGAAATTGAGCTGATAATTTCACTGGCCGGCGGAAGATAGGCGGCCGACGACCCGGGATACTGCGGCTTACAGAGGTATTGCATGAGTAGCAGAGCACAGACTCTCGAGACAAGATTCTTCGTGGATGCACAGGATTTTCTCTCGAGAGGAATGGAAATCGCGAGGAAGCTCGCAAAAAACAGTGAAGCCGATGTTCCTCCCGACGAGATCCACGAGCTTTTCAGGTGTGTGCACTCGGTAAAATCGGAGGCCTCATATCTCAAATATGAGAAATTAGCTGGGCTTGCACATGAACTCGAGGAAAAACTCGAGAGAGTACGTTCGGGTGAGGCTCGCGCTGTGTCTGGAAATCCCGCCGAAATCGAAGAGCAGCTTGAGGTGTTAATTGGCGAGGTGAAGCTCGAGGAAAGCCGGGTGGAGAGCGCTTCGCGGATCATACAGCCCAAGTTCAACGCGTTCGAACAGAAGCTCCTCGACGAGGGTGAGCGGCGTGGTGAGCGGTGTTACCGGGTGATTTTTGAAATCGATCAGGATGCTCCAATGAAGCGGGCGCGTGCGTATCTGGTTTTGAGTAATCTCGAACAGATTTCCACGGTTATTCGGACCGAGCCGTCTTTGAACTCCACCGGAGCTTCTGAAGGCGGAGAAGCGGAAGAGGATGCGGACGTGTATGTCTGCTACCTGACCGCGGCGGTTTCCGAATCGGAAATTTACAGCGCTCTTGATGTGGATCAGATCTTACGGCCACAGATAGACGCACTTACCTTTCCATTGAGCGGCCGTGCGCTTCAGATGAGAGAGGGGGCAGGCCTGCGCACTTCGGATGCCTCCTCCTATTATCGATTGACCGGGAGAAAGCTCGATCAGATCATAGCTTACGCGGATGATCTCCGGCTGAGATTACGAGAGCTCGAGCTTGATCCCGGGAGAAGCCGGGAGGGTGTCGATGCCCTTGGTAAGCTCAACCGCATCGCAGACGGGTTGTACGACGAGCTCGCAAAGGTGCGGGTGGCTTCGCTGAGTGAGGAGTATCCTTCGTTCCGGGAGCTTGTGGCCGATCTCGCGGACAGGCTCGGCAAAGTGGTTGTCTTTGAAACAGGAGGAGGCGAGCTCACTCTTGATCGGCGGATTCTCGCCGCGCTCTCTGATCCGCTCAAACACCTGTTGAGAAACGCCGTCGATCACGGCATCGAAAAGCCTGAAGAGCGGAAATCGGCGGGAAAAGAGGAGACCGGGAATGTTTCGCTCATCGTCCGCGAAGAATCCGACAGGCTGATCATAATAGTATCTGATGACGGCAGGGGTGTTGATGAGGAGGCGCTCAGGAGGGAAATCGAGGGGTCCGGCGAAAACGCGGATGATCTCTTTCAAATCCTGAGCAGGCCGGGGTACACTACACTGCCGCGGGCAACCGACCTTTCAGGCCGCGGTGTCGGCTTGGATCTCGTTGCGCGTCGTGTCGAAGAGATAGGTGGACAGATAAGCGCCCGGTCACAGCCCGGCGGCGGGATAACCTTTGAGATTTCCGTGCCAAAGGGTCCATCTTACGCGCGCCTTCTGTTTTTCAAGTTTGGAGACGAGCTGTATGCGATCCCCGTGCAGGCGGTGTCGGAAATCAGGCGTATGCAAAAGGGTGAGCTCAAACGTGACGCAAGGGGTTATATCTTCTGCTCGAGGACGCCGGCGTATGCGGGAAGGCGGGCTGCAAAGGTTGGCGAAGTGTCATCCTACGGCTCGTACGCGGTTGTGGTATCCTATCTTGGCAAGAGCGGATCCTTCCTTGCTGATGATGTGCTGTTCGAGCATGAGGTGAACGAAGATCTGCTCACCGAAGCACAACAGGAGGATGGCCGACGCCTGACGGTTAGCTTTGGTTCGGTAAAACGGGAGTTCAACCTGCTGTCTCCGGGTGTGGTGCAATCGACGGGCTTATAAGCTTTGGCGCTGCGTGTATCCGAACCGCCGGGCGGTGCCTGGAGTGCGCGTGGACCGGTTGGATTACACAAGTTTTACTTGAAGAATCAAATCTATGTTGTTATTCTCAAGCCCGTAATTGCTGAATCAAAGGGAATAGTATGCCTAACCGTAGAGCCGATAACCTGCTCGAGATGTACAGATATATGTACATGGCCCGCAAAAGCGAAGAACGTCTTATCGAGCTGTACCGGCAGGGTATCGTAAAAGGAACGGTAACCACCGGTACAGGTAATGAAGCGGCTATTGTGGGTGCGGTGAGCGCTCTCGATACCGAGACCGATATCTGCAATTTCATGCAGCGCGATTTTGCGGGGTACCTGGCGTGGGGTATTCCGCTGTATCAGTTGATCAGCCAGTACGTGGCAAATCAGGACAGTCCAACATCCGGGAAAGACGGAAACGTGCATCATGGCATGCCTGAAAAAGGATTGTTGCCGATGGTCAGTCACCTCGGAGCCATGCTTCCGAATGTGGTGGGCGCGGTATATGGCAGGCGCCGCCGGAACCTTGACTCCATAGGGCTTGCAATCATCGGTGACGGCGGTACGAGCACCGGGGATTTCCACGAATCGCTGAACATCGCGTCGGTCTTGAGTATCCCGGTGCTGTTTTTCGTAGAAAACAACCAGTGGGCCTACTCAACACCCAATCAACTTCAGTTTCGTTGCGAAGACCTCTCGAGCAGGGCCGCCGGGTACGGGATAAAAGGCATGAGGATAAAGGCGGTAGATCCGGAGTATGTGTCGGCGACGGTTTCCGACATCGTCGAGGAGATCCGGCGTACGAATACGCCTTTCCTTCTCCAGACCGATACCTACAGGCTTGCGGGACACGCGGCTTATGATACCGGTGATTATGTGCCACAGGACGAGTTATCGAAA
>CAZHXC010000307.1:0-4743 GCA_964536145.1 uncultured Spirochaetales bacterium
CCCCCCGCCGCAATTCATCCAGCACGCCGTTTCCTGTGTCTCAGAGTCTCCGGAAGGGTGAACACCATCAGAATCATCCCGATTATGCCAAAACCGCCGGTAGCGATGCATGAGAGCATGAGGGACACCGCCTGTGCCACGCTTCCTATGAGAAGCGGTCCCGCGGTACGTCCGAGATCCGAGATGAAACGCCATGTGGACAAGAACTGTTCAGGCGATTCGTTTGGGGCAAGATCCGAGCTCAATGTCATGTTGATGCCGGACCCCATGCCGTTTGTTATTCCCATTAAAAGGCTCACCAGGAGGAATGATGAGAACCCTGTGGTGAGGGGGATAAGAAAGAAGCTCAACGCAATTCCGGAAGTTGCGATCAGTGCCGCCCACTTCCTTCCAAGCCGGTCCATCAACTGGCCGGCGGGGATGAACATCACCATGTCGATAGCGGAGCCGATGCCAAAAACGAGCCCGATCTCCTGAACACTCAAGCCGATTGATTTGCCCCACAATGGGATGATGATGGTTCTTGCCGTACGGAGCAGTGAGAGCGCAACCATTCCCGTGCCGGCGGTGGCAAACACCTTCCGTTTCCTTACAAGAAGCCTGCCGATATTGCGGATTCCGCTTCTCTCGCCTGCAGCATAGACGTCACGGATTTTTCTCCCGGTGAGGCCCATCACCAAAAGCCCGCTTAAGGCCAGCACCCCCTGAAAGTAAAACACGTAGGAGAAGCCCATGGAGGCAACGATAAAACCACCCGCAATCGGGCCGATAAAACGGCCTATGCGCATAATTCCGCCGATGAAGGAGAGGTATCTTCCGCGGATATGCACCGGAATAGCATGCCTCAGGAACGTAAGTCGCGCTACCTGCCAGGCGGATTCCGTAATACCCCGGAGGAAAATCATCGCGCCGAGCCAGACAAGGTTTGTTGCCAGACCCGTCAGGATTCCTACGACGATGCTCAATAATGCAGCAAGATACATGGCCTTCTTGGACCCGATTCTCGTCACCAGAAATCCACCGGGTATATCGAAGAAGAGTATGCCAAACTCATTCATACTGACGATGAGTCCGGTGAGACCAACATCCGCACCAAACTCCTGGGCGAAAAGCGGTATGAAGGCGATGGTTGCCCCTAAGCTCACGGCCAAAAGAAAACTTGGTACGTATATGGCAAGGAGTATTGATTTGAACGGCAATTCCGACAGGTGATTCGACGATGATGCATGGCTCATGGGTAGACAGGATCGTATCACGTCCCCGGCATCGAGAGCAACGAGGTTGACACCGTTGCGAGCTATGGTGTGATATGAAACATGACTCATGAAGAAAAAAGGGGAAGCTATGATTAACGCATTATTGGCGCAGCGTGAATCCGAGGGACGGCCCATCCGTGTGGGTATTATCGGTACGGGTAAGTTTGGAGGAGCCCTCGCCGTGCAGATATCCAAGATGAAAGGAATGGTTACGAGCGCAATTGCAGACCTCGATATCGAAACGGCGCAACTCGCATACACCAACTCCGGGCTCCCGGTCAATGCAATCAGGCCTGTAAGCGGGATGGCGGAACTTGAAGATGCTATCGTGAATGGTACGCCTGCCGTCACCCAAGATGCGCAGCTTCTGATACAGGCCGGACCGCTCGATGTCATCGTCGAGGCCACCGGTGTTCCCGACATCGGCGCGCTTTACGCCTACCAGGCCATACAGGCGGGAAAACATGTAGTCATGGTCAATGTTGAGGCTGATGTCACCGTTGGGGCCATTCTCAGGCGTCATGCGGATGCTGCCGGTGTTGTCTACACCCTCGTAGAGGGTGACCAGCCGGGCAGTACCATGAATATGGTCAACTGGGCAAGCGCGCTTGGTTTTGAGATTGTGGCGGCGGGTCGCGGCACGGTGTTTTATGGAGATGACAGGCAGGGGACGCCGGAAACCGTTCCGGAGCGCTTCGGTTTTTCCGAGGAGCAGCTCAAACGCCGGCACATCAACCTGAAGATGTTCAATTCATTTCGTGACGGTTCAAAGGCCCAGCTCGAGATGACGGCTCTCGCTAACGCCGCGGGGCTGGTGCCGGATATTCGCGGCATGCATGAGCCTTCCGTAAATCTGGAAGACATTCCAAGGATGTGCAGCCTGCGCGAGGAGGGAGGACTCTTAAGTCAACACGGAGTTGTGGAGCTTGCAAACAGCGTTGCGGAAGACGGCAAGACGATGCTTCCCAATCCGTTGAAGATGGGCGTGTTTGTGGTCATTCGCGCGGAGCACCAATTTCAGCAGGAAGACCTGGTCCACTACAACGTGCATGCCGGAGGCGACGGTAAAAACTACCTGTTATACAGGCCATACCACCTCGTGGCAATTCCCGCGCCCATGTCAATCGCAATGGCCGGCCTCTTTGGACAGCCTACCGGCGCCGCGCACCCCACACCGACTGCTGAGGTTGTCGCAGTTGCAAAGCGTGACCTGAAAGCGGGGGAGGTGCTCGACGGCAGCGGGGGCTATCTGGTGAACGGTCTCTGTGAAAAAGCTACTGTTGCCCGGGACGAGGGTCTTCTCCCCCTCGGCATGTGTGACGGTGCGGTGTTGAAGAGCGACGTCCCTCAGGGGAACTCGATTACATATGGAATGGTTGATCTGAAGACCGAGACGTTTATTTATACGTTGCGCCGGCTTCAGGATTCTACAGTTTGGTAAAGGAGGGAAAAAATGGAGTATCGATTTTTAGGATGTAGCGGGCTGAGGGTGTCCGAGGTATGTCTCGGCACTATGGCCTTTGGTGTCAGTGTGGACGAAGCCGCCGCTAAAGGAATTGTGGATATGGCATTCGACTGCGGGGTCAATTTCATGGATACCGCCAATACCTACGCAGGTGGCCTGTCTGAGGAAATGCTCGGAAAGGCGCTCGTAGGCAGGCGTGAGGAAGTTGTCATTGCGACAAAGTTCACAAATCCCACCGGCAAAGGACCAAACGATTCCGGTATGTCGCGAAAGCACATCCTGCAGGCAATAGAGGACAGCCTGCGACGATTGCAGACTGACTATATCGACATCTATTACCTGCACCATGTGGAGACACGTGCCCCTTTAGAGGAGGCGCTCCGCACCATGGATGACCTGGTGAGACAGGGTAAAGTTCGTTATCTTGCGGTAAGCAACTATGAAGCCTGGCGTCTTTCAGAAACAATCTGGACCTGTGACACCATGGGGTATTCGCCGATAGTCTGTTACCAGCCGCAGTACAGCCTGGTGGTACGGGATATCGAAGATGAATTGATTCCGCTGTGCAGGTACAAAAACGTCGGCATCGTACCCTGGGGGCCGATCGCATCCGGTTTCCTTACCGGAAAGTACAAACCGGGTCAGCGAAGCGTCGAGGGATCCCGCTCCGCTGAGGGATGGCTTTTCCACGACAGGTTCTTCTCCGCCAAGGCGGATGATGCACTCGCCGAGCTTCTCAAAGTGGCGGATGAAGTGGGGAAAACGCCCACCCAGGTTGCCCTCCGCTGGGCACTGCAAATGCCGGGAATTACTTCGGTTATCGCCGGAGCCCGCAGACCCGAGCAGTTCCGCGACAGCTGCGGTGCAAGCGGCTGGTCTCTCGATGATGCGCACATGGAACGGCTCGACGCCGCTTCCAAAATTCCGCCGCGCTACCCCTACTCGATGGAAAGCGGGTCTGATGCTCGCCGTGACAACGCGATAGATATGCCGTCGTTATAAAACTATAGGTGCATCTACGTGAAAAGGCCGCCGTGCTGATGAGGGCGGCCTTTTCATATGAGAGTCAGTAAGGATCCATCTTCTCACCAGAGCGAGCCGCCGGAGACGGTAATATCCTGTCCGTTGATACCGTAGGCGCCGCCTGAGCAGAGAAAAGCCGCCACGGCACCAATCTCTTCCGGTTTGATCAGCCTTTTTTGGGGATTGTTGCTCGCCTCCTGTGCGATGAGCTCCTCTCCTTTCATGTTCATCTGCTTTTCGGCGATGTCGGATATCCAATCACGTCCAAAGTCGGTCTCCACCCAGCCGGGACAGATCGCGTTTGCCGTCACGCCGTGCTCGGCGCCTTCTAAGGCCATCGCCCGGGTAAGACCGAGTACCGCGGCTTTGGATGCACAGTATGCAGGCGACATAGGCGCGCCTACGTTGCCTGCGGTAGAGGAAATGGTTATGATCCGTCCCCATTTCCGCTCGATCATGCCTGGAAGGCAGAGCCTGCTCATGCGGAACGGGCCGTTGGCGTTGACGTCCATGACTTTGAGCCAGAGACCCTCGGAATGGCCCACCACGCCGTGCTCGGCAGTGATTCCCGCGGCATTGGCAAGAATATCGATCTTCCCAAACCGTTCTACGGCCTTGTTGTAAAAACTCTCACACGACTCGGTGGTGGTGACATCGAGCTCAACCGCAAGCGCTTCAGCGCCGACGGCTTCTATTTCTTTTGCTGTTCGATCCATCTCTTCCCTGCCGGGCATGTTCACAAGCTCACCGTCAGCCTTTGTTTCCTTCCGGTTGGAAAGCAAGGAGCCGATTGCCACCTTTGCTCCGGCCTTTGCAAACTCAAGGGCCATAGCCCGGCCCATGCCCGATGCACCGCCCGTAATCAGGGCGACGCGCCCTTCGAGATAACGCTCACTCATCTGTGTACTCCTTTACATTTGTTATCACTGGAGAGATTTCCCATATCGTTTAAAAGCCGATTAAAAGTCGCTTATATGCAAAACTTTACAGGGCTGCCCG
>CAZHXC010000308.1:0-4734 GCA_964536145.1 uncultured Spirochaetales bacterium
TATCTCCAAAGAAGATCGCAACTCTTCTGTCTCTTGTCAAACAGAAGAAGAACTCCGCCGCGGTCCGTGTCGCTAAACAGATTATCGCAAAAGAGCCAAAGAATCCGGAAGCGCATTACCTGTTGGGAAAAGCCTACTTGGCTGACGGGAAGCCTGAGCTTGCATTGATGGAGTTCAAGACCGTCAATCAGATTGGAAAATTCGGCGGGGCTTGCGCGGAGGCGACGTTCAGGGCCGATATTGCGGATCTTTACGCGAAATTTGATCAACCTGAGGAAGCACTGAAAGAATACGTTCTTCTCATCCGGATGGAGCCGGAAATTGCAGATCACTATTTCAAAGCGGGTGTTTTGTTTGCAAAACGGGACAAGGCCGATCGCGCTTCACAGTTTTTCAGAAAGGCGGTACAGCTCGATCCGCAGCATTCCGAGGCACACTACGAATTGGGCCATCTGCTCTACAGATCAAAGCATTCAATTGAGGCTAAACAGGAGTTTGACCTTGCCATCAAATACCGCCCGGAGAACCACAAGGCTCACTACTACCTCGGCCGGCTGCTAAAGGAAAACCATGACTACGTGGCCGCGCTTGCCGCTCTGGAAAAGGCTCAGCGTGATTCGGAGTTCAAGATAAAGGCCCTCATCGAGCGCGGAAGCTGTTACATGAGCCTGAACAGTCTGGACAAGGCAATTACCGAGCTCTCGCGTGCGGTAAGGCTGATCGATAGTGATTCCTCAACCGAGGCTCTCTATGCCCGCTATTTTCTCTCTATCTGTTATGAGAAGCAGAAGAACTTAGATAACGCAATAGAGCAGTGGGAGAAGATATACGCAAAAAAGCCTTCTTTCCGGGATGTAGCGGAAAAACTCAGCCAGTATCAGGATCTACGAATTGACGACAGGATGAAGGATTTTCTTACCGCGTCAAAAGAGGAGTTTCACGAAATTTGTGGAAGCATCGTTGAAAATCTGGGCTTGAGCACCAGCGATGTAAGCGATATACCCGACGGTTGCCAGATAATTGCTACAGAGCCCGAGTCAAAGTGGCGAAACGCGCGAAAAATGCCCCACGTAATAAGGATCCTGCGAATTACCGAGGTTGTCGATCTCTCGGCGGTGAGGTCGATTCACGAGGAGATGAAAAAATTGAGCGTTATGCGGGGGACGATTATTGCGAGCAGCCGCTTCTCAAAGAGCGCTCAGGAGTATGCTGAAACCCGGCCCGTCGAGCTCGTGGGCAAGGAGCGCCTGAGGAAACTCCTCTCGGCTATTCCGGCCGTCAGTGGTCGCGCCTAGGGCGAGGGTGACTCCAGGTCAACCGGTCCGTAGACAAAGCCGTACCCTGTACTCTGATCAACGGTATTGACGTAGAACGAATCCACAATCTGACGCTCTCTTGCGTTGAGAGCCGACGCGAGGGGCAGCTCCTTTTCGCTGGAGGTAAATATCTTCACCTGGCTTCCCGCCTCATCATAAAACCAGAGCGTAAACTCGTTGAAGTTCCCCTGCAGAGTGACCTCTTCACCGTTTACGACGGCACTCGGAAACGCTACTGAACCAAGGTCCGCCACATCAGCGTTTATGAAAAACTCATCCGTTGACCGCTCACCAGCCCTGTCGATAACGATGAGCCTGTACAATGCCCTCGGAAATGTCGATCCGTCGTTCATTCGTATGTTGTTGGAACCAATCCAGATCTCCTCTCCGTTCTCGAATTGTCTCCAACCCTCGGCGTCCATTTCCCACAGGAGCTCCTGTTTGTCCTGCAATATATACATGAGGTCTACATCGTTAATCCCGTCGGCGTCCGCCACATGGACAAAAACGCTCAACGACTCGTACTTTTCGCCAATAGTAAGATCATGGGCAAGATTGAGCTGCCAGAAGACCTGTCTGATCTCCGGCGCCTCGCCGGTGCATGCGAGTGTTATAAAAGCAATGAGCACAATGAGACCGCATCTCGTCTCGATGAGTCTTCTCTTCCTCATAATACACCCTTATTTTCGGTACGCGGAGCCATGATGATGAGTTAGGCCCGCGCCTCACCAAATTTGTTTAAAACAGCGTTTGCATAAATCCGGAGCGCCAATGACTTCACTTCCATGCTCTCCCGCCTGAAACGGTGCATAAAGTGTCTTACATCCTCTACGGTATAGGAGCCGCTTTTCTTTCTGCCGACGAGCTCGTCGTGCGCGATGTAATTGCTTGGCCATAACCGGTACGCATTGTGTATCTGCCTGTCGATCTCGTCAGACAATTCTCCTGCGTCTGAAAAACCGCCCCTGATAATATCACCAAAAGCTATGTGCACCCGGCCTTTCCATCCGCTCAACCCCTTATACATGCTCAACAGATCTTCATCTTTGCGCTTGCGGTACTCGCCCTTCTTCTCGGTCCGGTGCAGCTCTCTCGCCTTGAGCACGTCACACGGATCGTACTCGTACGACACGGCAACCGGTACGATATTTACGCAATCGAGGAACTCCTCGAAGCTCATCCCTTCACGCCTCGGTCCCAAATAGAGCATCTTGAGCACCGCAGGATTTGTTCTGTCGTTTCCGTCCTTCGCACGGCCCTCCCGTTGAGCGAGCCATACCGAGTTACCCTGTTCGATTGTGTAGGATATGTATCGTGAAAGCGTAAGCGCGGCCTTTGCCCTCTCCCTGACTGGAAGCTGCCTTCGAACGATAAACGACCTGTTTATCCGTATCAGGTCCGAGACGAACTCGTTCATGAGCAGATTGTCGCCAAAGGCGATCTCGGCTATCCGTTTCTCCTTTCTGACCATTATGTAGTTGAGCAACGCCGAGTCCAAAACGATGTCACGATGATTGCTGATGTAAAGATACGGTTTTTCCGGATCGAGCTTCTCATCACCGGAGCTTGAAACCGATTCGATCGTTTTTTTGACGACGTATTCCATTACCCGGTCAATGATGATCTTACGCTGGAACTGATCTATCGTCTTGATCCGGCGCAATCTCCTCCAGAGATCGAATTGCACCAGCCGTTCCACAAAGGATTCGAGAAAAGCGGGACACCGCGGGCACAACATACTCCTGACACCGGAGACAAGCCAGTCGTTCCGGCTGATTCTCCGCAAAACAGGCTTCATCTCCTCATCGGTATAGGGACGAATATCCGCATAATCATCGATATAATCAGAAAGTGCCACTACGTGAAAATCTTACACATTTTTAGCGCGTATAGCAAGAAAAGTGCCGCGCCGCAACCGGATTATCGCATTGTGCCAACAGCTCATACTCGTGCACAAACGACGGCGTAAAAACACCCTCAGCTGTAACGCTTCTGATCTCCCGGTTTGACCAAAATCCGCCGGTCTCTATTTCCTCCGGATGCGGGGTGATTCCTCCGGCATAGACGGTACAGTATGAGCTCACATTCTCGGACTCGATCTCGTTTCGTACTGCAAATGAGAAGAGGAAATCCAGTCTTTCCGGCGTAAACCCGAGCTCTTCTTTTGTTTCCCGCGCCGCCGCGGTTTCCCAGGATTCACCGCTCTCGAGATGCCCGCCCACCGAGGAATCCCATTTGCCGGGCTGGATCAGCTTTCCGGCGGAGCGTTTCTGCAGATAGAGCCGTCCGTCTGCGTCAAAAACGAGAACGTGCACCGCACGATGAATCAAATCCGGGTTTCCGTGGCATTCGTCCCGGCTTGCTACACCGATAACCTTTCCATTGGAGTCGATAATATCGAAAAGTTCAATCACAGATTTCAGCTTATACCGACAAGGGCCTTTACGTACTGTGCGCGCTCAAAAATTTCCGGGTTTTCCGATTGCTCACGGCTGAGTCTGCCCCTGAATTGATCGATTGATGTGAAATTGTGGCGGTCCATCCATTCGGTGACTACGTTGAGCATGGTACCGAGATAGTCGATACCGTTTTGGTAGAGCACACTGCAAAGCTGTACCGTCTGCGCACCGACGAGGAGCTGTTTGACGATGGATTTGCCGTCATGGATCCCCGTTGCAGCGGAAAAATCGGCCTCGATTTCCCCGGCGAGCAACGCTATCCATCTGAGCGAAAGCGCCATCTCTTCAGGAGCGCTGAGAATTTTTGCGGGTACGATGCTCATCTCCTCTATGTCCACATCAGGTTGGTAGAATCTGTTGAACAGCACAAATCCCGCGGTTCCCTCATCCTTCAGGTTTTTCACCATATTTGCAAGCCCGGAAAAATGTGAGCCGATTTTTAGTGCGAAGGGAATTGAAATCTTCTTCCGGACCCGTCTGCATACATCGATGTAGACCTGCTCGACCTCCTTCCCCGGGGTTCTTATTCCGGCAGGCAGCACGAAGACGTTGAGCTCGAGGGCGTCCGCCCCAAGCTTCTCAAGTCTCTCAGCATAGTCGATCCATGAACCCGACGATACACAATTAAGACTGGCGATGACCGGTATCGAAACCTTCGATTTGGCCTCTTCAAGAAGCGTGAGATACTCGTCGATGTAGTGGTGTTCACCGGTCTTTGTGAGATAGTCAAAGGCCTCGGCGTATTGCAACTCATCGACGCCCTCCATCATCTGGTCCGTATCTGCCCGTATCTGTTCCTCGAACAGTGATTTGAGCACCACGGCGCCTGCGCCCGCCTTCTCGCATTCCATTACCTTCTCAACCGAAGCAGTCAGGTTCGAACTCGAAACAACGATAGGATTCTTGAGATCAAGTCCCAGGTACTTTGTCTGTAGATCTGCCATCCAGCTCCTCCCGCC
>CAZHXC010000309.1:0-4697 GCA_964536145.1 uncultured Spirochaetales bacterium
GTGCCGCTAGCAGCGCACGCACTGTCACGTGCACCGTAGAAAAGGGCGCGAAGTGTCGAGTTCCACGCAGCAATTGACGGACAAAGCGATAAACGAGCCATATCAGTACAAGCGCCGCGATGCCGACCACCACTTGAAATACCGCCGTAGCATAGAAGATCCTGCTGAACTTGACAGGACCTGTACCGAGCCACTTCGCCCACTGCAGGAGCACTTCTGCAATGAGCGGCCAGCTGCGCTGACTGTTGGTGAGAATCACAATTCCGTCTCCTGTTTCCGGAATCGCGTGGAAATGGGTCATCCAGCCGTGTCCCCGGCCGCCGTGCCACAACGCTTTCCTGCCGTCCGGCAGGAGCTCAATAAAGTGGCCAAAGCCGTAGGAATCAGCCACCAGCCCAAACATTCCCGGAATCTCAACCTGCGGTGTATGGATCATGTGCAAACTTTCTTCGCTGAGTACGCCGTGTCGTTCGTCTTGCGAGCCTGTCATCTCAGCGGCTACAAACCGGGCAATATCGCCCACATTTGCGAAAAGACCGCCGGAGGCGGAGGCGGCGTACACGTACGGCGGAACCGGCGTACCGTCGAGCTCATATCCCATCGGAATCAATTCGTGAAACTCATCGTTCCAGGCAAAATCGGCATTCTCCATCCCAAGAGGATGCAGAATCTCACGAGCCATGTATTCCGCAAAACCGCGACCTGCCACTTCCTCAACAACGAGTTCGAGAAGGTTGAAACCCGGATTTGAGTAGAGGAAACCCGAACCGGGCTCCATTATGAGACGAGCTTCCTCGGTCAAATAGTTTTCAAGCGACGGAGGTTTGGTCACCTGGCTTGTTTCCCCCGTCGTGTCCGTTGCGTGTCCCGGGTGGTATTCCGCCCCGGCGCCGATGGTCCCCAGCGGCATACCGGCGGTCCCGCTCAAGAGCCTTCGGATTGTAACCTCTTCTTCCGAGTACTTTGTTTCCGGGAGCCGCCGGCCGTCAAGGTATTGCTCCACCGGAACATCGAGGTCGATGCGGTTTCTCTCAGCCAGTTTCATGATTCCCCAGGCAGTTACCGATTTTGAGATCGATTCAGTCCTGCAGACCGCGTTCGTTGCCATCTTCCGCCCCGCCCCGAGGTCGGCCAAGCCATAGGCGGCGGTCCATGCTACCTCCGCGTCATCGATGAGCGCCATGCTCACACCGGGGACATTGTATCGATCCATGATCTTTGGAACACGTGAATCGAGGTAACCGGCAAAAGCCTCAATGGCTTCCGCTGTTTTAAAGGAACTTCGGGAGCAACCGATCCAAAGCACTAAAAGAACCAGGAGAACGCCGGTGAGACCGGTTCGCATTACATTTCGTGGTTTCATACTATTCATGGTCACTCACGAGCCGTCGATTTCAGCTTTCAGGGCTCAAACGCTGGTTTGATTCTGCATCCTCCCGGATGGCATCCCAATCGTAGAGCATGGGAATGAGCTCTATATTTGCCCAGGACTCCGCTTGATCGGCGTAGTGGGGGCTCCCGGGGTGACCGGATGCGCCGAGCGGAATCACCCAGCGTGAGTTACTCAGATCATGGAGATCGAATACATACCGGTTTACCGAGACTGCGGAGACGGTGAAAGGATCGGAGTATCCGCCTTGAAGCGGCGTGTCCGAGTTTCCGTGGACGGAAATCGACGGCGGGTCGAGGAGACCGGCCAAATTAGGAAAGGCAGCTGAGAGCGTGTGTTGAGGCCTGGTTTTGTGCACCGCTCCCCATTTCCACTGCTCACCAAAGGGGGTGCCGCCCAATTGTTCGTTGAGAAAGATGACGCCCTTTGACAGCGCCTGTGCCATCATCGATTTCCATTCCACTCCTTGCGGGAGGAATCTCCTGTCACCGGTCTCGATCATTCGGGGAAGATCGGCCTTGATTCGTGCTACGTGCCTGGGAGCTCCACGATCGGAGGATTCAAAGGCGGCCGCCGTCAAAGGTCCGAGAATCGGCTCGAGCACCATCCTCGTAAGCGTGTCGCTGAATGCGCTGTACACCGTCGGCTCAACGAGCTCTCTATCCATGAGCCCGTCCCATGCGACGAGCATTTCCTTTGCCTTTGCTGAAAGCTCGTCCAACGGTTCCACTTCCCGCAGCAGGTGAATAAAACCCTGCGCCGGAATGGAGGTCCGTTCGGCGTGAATCGAGGGCATATCGTTTATCGTGGCGCCGTACATATCAACAACCCGACGGTAAATACTCCGAGCACGACAATCGGGCATATAATCCATGCCGATAAAGTAGGGCTCATCTTCTGCAACGATGCGATTGTTGGCTGTGACAATAAAGCCGGATTCCGGATTCCGCAGGCGCGGGAGAGCCTCAAACGGGACAACGCCTTCCCACTCGTGTTCACCCGTCCAGCCCGGTACCGGGATCCAACGGTTCATCTTCGAACGGATGGGGATTTTGCCTCTGGTGAGATAGCCGATGTTCCCTTCAACATCGGCGAAAACGTAGTTGTTGCAGGGATGAACCCAGCTCCGCATCGAATCTTCCTGTTCCTGAGCGGTTCCGGCCTCGAGTTGCGCAAGGAGCGCATCGGCCCAGTTTGTCCCGGAAGCGGTGCCGGTGTGCTTGAAGGCTAACCCGTAGCCGTGTGAGGGATCGCCGGAGATGACCAGGCCGTGATGAGTAACCGTGACTTCGATCTCCACAGGATCACCGTCCCTCACCTCGATAGTCTCGCGGTATCGTTCCGCTTCTTTCCACTCCCCTCTGAACTCATACCTGCCCGGATCATCGGGTTTGAACCGTTCCACGTAGAGGTCCTGGTAGTCGGCGCAGGCGTGGGTGACGCACCACACCGTCCGACCGTTGTGGCCGTAGTGATTGAAGCCGGGCACCCCGGGAAATGCGAGGCCTGTGGCATCGAAATCAGGACAGGCGATGTGGCACGGATAGTAGGCGTTTGGGGTGTCCAACGCTCGGTGGGCATCCCCGCAGACAAACGGTTTGCCGGTGGCCGTTCTCTTGCCCGATAGCGCCCAACTGTTGCTTCCGCTTTCGAACTCCTTGAGCGGGTTGACCGCCGCGGCACCCCGCCTCAATTCCTCCATTGCCGATACGGCGGGACCGGGATACTCCGCTCCCGGCGGCACGATCATGAGGCCTCCTTCCGGGTAGCCCGGGTGGAGCTCTGCTGTCTTCTGAGGTCCCAGATGAGCCAGGAGCAATCCCCTCCAAAGTTTTTCACCGTGCGTACCCATGAGGATGTGGCGTACTTCGTAGACCGCAAGACAATCCAGCGGGGTCCACGGTTCCGGTTCTATCCCAAGTATCTTGTACTCGATGGGAAGGCTTTTTGTGGATTCGATAAACGCGTTGACTCCGGAAGCGTATGCTTCAAGCATTGCGCGCGCCGCATCACTCGTGACCTCATAATCCGCTTCTGCATTGGCGGCGATACGGAGGCGCCGCATCAGCTTGTCAGCTTCGACAGCCTCGGCTCCCGTCAGTTCGGCGCACCTGCCGTAGGCGCGGTGGCGGTCGTAATCCATGTGCCAGAGCCTGTCCTGCGCGGTGGAGAACCCCTGCCCAAAGAACGCGTCGCGGGTTGATTCCGCTTTTACGTGCGGTATGCCGTAAGAATCGCGAAATATTTCTACCGGTTTTTCGAGACCGGTCAGTTTGAATGACGATGATGTATCCGGTAGTGCCGCCTCGAGGTCGTCTCCGGTGATGGGGGTGTGTTCCATGTTTGCTCTCCGCGATATTTGTATTAGGATAAATCTATCCTATGGGTGTTTGGTTGTTCAATATAAACATGATGCGACAGGCCTCCCGGAGATGCGGGACATGCCGCACCGCGGCACCGCCAACAAGAACAGGAGATGAGAGATGATATTAGGGCGGGGAGATATCCACCTGGGAGGGGCGTGAGCGCGAAGGAAAAGGGCTTCTCGAAGTTGCACATGGCATCGGTGTAGACTCAAAAAGGCAACATCACACCGAGAATTCAAAAGCTCGCACGGATCAGCGGATAGGGGGGAACAATGAGACACAGACAGCTCGGTAAAGACGGACCGGAGGTACCGGTCATCTGTCTCGGTGCGTGGCCGCTCGGCGGAGGAATGGGAGTGCTCCCGGAGGAACAGGTTGTCAATACCGTCCACGCGGCGTTGGACTGCGGTGTCACCTTCATCGATACCGCGGAGGGATACCGGACAAGCGAAGCGGTTCTGGGCAAAGCCCTGGTTGGGAGGCGCCGGCAGGTCTTTCTGGCCACAAAGTTATCAGGCGATCATTCCATCGAGCACATGAACCGGGCGGTCGAAAGCAGCCTGCGCAACTTGAAGACGGACTATATCGACCTCTATCAGCTGCATCAGCCCAAGCCGGAGTATCCAATCGAAGAGACGATGGCGGGTTTGATCAGGTTGAAGGAGCAGGGGAAGATACGCTTTATTGGTGTGTCTAATTTCTCCGCCGAGCAGCACGCGGAAGCTCAGCAGCACGGTCACCTCGACAGCTCCCAACCGATGTACAGTATGTTTGTAAGGAGCGCTGAGGAAGCGGTGCTGCCATTTTGTGAGGAGCACGGCATCGGGGTTATCGTCCATTCACCCCTGGCCAAAGGGCTTCTGACGGGCAAGTACGCTCAAGCCACGCAATTCTCGGAAGACGATGAAAGAAGCCGGATGGCCGTCTTCCAGGGGGAACGT
>CAZHXC010000310.1:0-4695 GCA_964536145.1 uncultured Spirochaetales bacterium
ATACCTCTATCCATTACACCCGGAGTTCAAACGGCTGCTGTGTTGAGCCCCCAAACCCTGGCTGGGAATGACGAACGTTTACAACCGTAGGGCCCGATATCAATATCATGATCGATAATCACGGCCGTGCCTGGCCTTCACTCGCAATAAAACTCATCCGCGCCGTCGAGGATTACGGTATCTACTTCTTTGAGGAACCGGTACCCCCTGACAACCTCGATGCTCTTACGGAAGTACGGAGAAAAATAACGGGAACGGACTTGGCCACCGGAGAGCGGCTTTTCAGCCGCTGGGATTACAAGCAGCTCATCGAGCAACAACTTGTGGACATCATTCAGCCCGATGTCTGTCACTGCGGTGGTATTTCCGAGCTCAGGCGTATCGCCGCGGCTGCCGAGACCTACTACATACGCGTGGCGCCCCACAATCCCAACGGGCCGGTGGCCACTGCGGCGAGTATCCAACTCGCGGCTGCAATTCCAAACTTTGATGTCCTCGAATACGCCATACCCGATCCCGAATATATGAAGGTGGTGAAGAACCCTCCCGTACAAAAGGAAGGATACTTCGTTATTCCGGATGCTCCAGGTCTCGGTATTGACCTCGATGAGGAAGCAATGCAGGCTTTTCCTTACAAACCGAAATCCTACGACGGCGTCTTTTACGAGGACGGCGGAATCGCGGACGTGTAGATTCGAATACTATGCTTATCGAGTTCAAAAACGTATCCGTTCACCTCGAATCAAAGGACATCCTCTCCGATGTGAGCTTTACGGTACCAAAAGGCGGCAAAGTGGCATTGACCGGCAAATCAGGCGCCGGCAAGAGCTCTATTCTCTATGCTCTTCTCGGTCTTCTCATACCGACAGCGGGTGAGATCCGCTTTGAAAAGAGAAAAGTCGATGTTACTTCCATTGATTATGTGCGCTCGAGCGTGGCGTATATCGGCCAGGAGCCGGTATTGGGCAATGTTTCCACGGTACGGGAGGCTTTGATGCTCCCGTTCGATTTCAAGGCAAACCGGCGGCAGCGGCCCGATGAGGTGACCATCAAAAAGAACCTGGCGCAGTTAGAGCTCCCGGCAAGTATCCTGGAAAGCACGACAAACACGATCTCCGGTGGGGAGAAACAGCGGGTGGCGATCTGTCGCGGGTTGCTGCAGAAGAAGCAGCTCTTTCTTCTCGATGAGGTCACATCGGCATTGGACAGGGAGAGCGCGCAGGCGGTGACCGCGTTGTTGTCTCAGGATCACTTTACCTTCCTGTCGGTCTCCCACCATGACGAGTGGATCAGAGTCTGCGATACGGTTATCGAGCTGAACGGCGGCAGGATTACTTCGATAAGCGGGAGCGCTCAAATTGGAAACAATTGATATAAGCTATCCGCTGCTCGGTGTTTTCTATGCGATTCTGATCATTCCGATTCTGATCAGCCTGAAGCTCGGGCTCAAGAATGTACGGAATATTCTGATTTCGGTGATCAGGATGACCGTCCAGCTCGGTCTTGTCGGTCTCTACCTGGAAGTCATATTCAGGCTCAACAAGTGGTGGCTCAATCTTATCTGGATTGTGGTGATGCTGATTGTTGCGGCCGGAACGGTTGTAAAAAACGCGGGGGTCAGAACAAAGCTCTTTCTGCCGGTGTCGGGTGTCGGGCTTGTTATCGGTATTTTTGGTACCGGTGTAATTTTGCTCGGCGTGGTGGTGCGGCCCGAGCCGCCGTGGGACGCTGCCTACGTTATCCCGATAATGGGTATGCTCCTTGGCAACTGCATGCGGGGCAATATTCTAGCCCTCGAACGCTTCTACAGTGCTATTTCGAACCGCGAACGCGAATACATTACCTATCTCAGCATGGGCGCCTCGTTTACCGAAGCAACCGCGCCTTTCATGAGAGAGGCAATTGCGCCTGCGCTCGCACCCACGTTGTCCACCATGGCCACCCTTGGCATCGTATCACTCCCCGGGATGATGACCGGTCAGATACTCGGAGGAGCGCCACCGATGACGGCCATCAAGTATCAGATTGCCATTATGATTGCGATATTTACGGCGATAGTAATTTCAATAGTCATTACGCTGCTTCTTTCGATGCGATTCACCTTCAACAAGTACCGGACACTGAAGCGGTCCGCAATTTGGAAACAGGGCACCCCCTAGACATAGACAAAAGGGATAAGATCTTTCTCTGTGGTTTTGAGCTCATTTGCGCAGAATTTCCGCTTCAACGCTTCCCCTCGCGCCTCTGCCTGCTTCAAATAGCGGTGGAATTCACCCGGATCCGGCCCGGTTTCAACCCCACAACGCCATGCAACAGGCGCTCCTGCCGATGATGTGTTCCCGGACCAGCGTCCAGACATCCTTTTTTTTCCAAGGGTTCCATTGCCTTCCCCCCCGGCTCAGCCTCCAACGGCCGTTTTGAGCGCGAGCATGTTTTCGTCCGGCGTGCCCGGGAAAAATGTGCAACCGGGAGCAAGAATCAACCCGCGACCACCGGTGGTCTCGATCACCTCTCTCGACTGAGCAATGATCTCATCAGGAGAACACTGCACCGCCATGTAGTGATCGATACCGCCAACCAGACATTTATCGGTTTTCTTCCGGGCTTTCACTACAGAGGGCCCGGCGAGCTTGTCTTCCCAGCTGATTCCGTTGCAGGGGTAGTCTAAGAGCATCTCAAAGTACGAGTCTTTCTCGCTGTGGATGTGCACGATGCAGATCGGTGATTTGCTCAAGGTTTCAAGCGTCGCGAGGTCAGATGGCATCACCATCTCTTTGTACTGCGCCTCGCTCATCCACGACTTCTCACAGCCGACAGCGGCAAAGAAAAATCCGTCGATCCCCGCCTCGGCCACCGCGGCTTTGGCAAACGCGACGGTGTTTGCGGCGATCATATCGATCCCGTGGCGGACCGCATCGGCATCCTGCTTCCAGTCCTCGAGCATACGCCGCCCGGCGAGACGGTAGCCGATATAAAAGGGGGAAAAGAGGGTCTGGATAACCGGTACATCAGCTCCCACCTCATCCTTGATACGTTTGAGGCACTCAATCTGACGGCCGAACGCGCCAATGTGCGGGTCAAAGCGCTCGAAGCGCTTCCACACATCGATATCGATCACATGAAAGTAGTTGACCGGCATGTCGTAGAGTTCATCGTACATCACTTTGACGTAATCCGGATCAAACTTCCTGTAGAAATCCAGGGTAAACTTGGTAAACTTCTCGACGGTGCGCTCGTGCACGGTGCTGTGTACATACGATGAAAAGGGAACCCGGTCGGTCTCCTCTCCTTTGAGGGTTGCGAGAACACGCTGCATTTTTGTCATTTTCTTACTCTCCTCGACAGCAGGCAATACGGTAATAATGCTATTATGTTCACAAGCGTCTGTCGGTATCAAGGGCGTTTCGATGAAGGAGGATTTGTCATGAAAATCAAGGAGATCAAGACATACGTAGTGGGGACACCGCCGCCCCATCGCGGCGGGCGAAACTGGGTATTCGTGAAGCTCACGACCGATGGAGGAGTCGAAGGCATTGGAGAAGCATATCAAGTATCCTTTCACCCGAACACGGTTGCCAGACTGATCGAAGAAATCGGAGAACGATACGCCGTCGGCGCCGACCCGTTCCAGGTCGAGAGGCTCTGGCGGACGGTGTACTACGGTGAGGGCTACGAACGGCGGCAGCACCACCAGCATCCCGATCAGACGATCATGGGGATCCTGAGCGCCATCGAAACCGCCTGTTGGGACATCATCGGCAAAGAGCTCGACCAGCCGGTCTACAACCTCTTGGGCGGCCGGTATCATGAACGCCTGAGATCCTACACCTACCTCTATGGCGCGCCGGAAGACTCCGATATCCTCTCGCCGCACTCGGACCCGGAATACGCCGCCAAACGAGCCGCAGCTTACGTGGAGCAAGGCTGGACGGCGGTCAAATTTGACCCCCTTATCGACATGATGTCGGCTTCCGACCCAAGAGAGCCTTCCCTCGAGATGCTGGACAGGGCGGAAAGAATCGTGGCGAGCGTTCGCGAAGCAGTAGGGAACAAGGCGGATATTCTCATCGGCACCCACGGGCAGACCACCACCTCCGGCGCCGTCAGATTCGCCTCCAGGATCGAAAAGTATGATCCCCTCTGGTTCGAAGAGCCGCTGCCACCGGAAAACCGGGAGGAGATGGCCCGTGTCTCCCGCTCCACAAAAATTCCCGTCGCCACGGGAGAGCGGTTGTCCACAAAGTACGAGTTTCGTGAATTGCTAGAGAAACAGGCGGCGATGATACTGCAGATGGCCCTTGGCAGGGTTGGTGGAATACTCGAGGCAAAAAAAATAGCCGGAATGGCGGAAGCGTATTACGCGCAGATCGCTCCTCACCTCTACTGCGGGCCCGTCGAAGCGGCCGCCGAGTTCCAGATAGACTGCTGCAGTCCAAACTTCCTGATACAGGAGAGCATAGAGAACTACGGTGGTTTCCACGCCGAGATCCTCAAAGAACCGATCCGCTGGGAGGATGGTTACATCATCCCGTCGGACAAACCGGGCCTTGGCGTGGAGCTCGATGAGGAGGTTGCGGAGAAACATCCGTACAGCCCACCGGAGGATGCGTAGGGCGGGCCACCGGACGGGCCACAAGGCGGGCCGGCTGAGCGTGCCGCGCCTTTTCCTACTGTTGCCGCGGCCAAACTTCCCGC
>CAZHXC010000311.1:0-4683 GCA_964536145.1 uncultured Spirochaetales bacterium
GCTGGTGAGCAAATACGATTCCCGACGATGTTCAGCGTCCTGCTGGAGGACCGGCCATTTTCGCGATCTCAACCAACATTCTGCCCAGCTTTTGCTTTAAAGCCTCAGCAGTCTCAGGGCTCCATTCGTAAAACCCTTTTCCTGTTTTGACACCCAACTCACCTGCTTCGACCCTGGACTTGAGGAGAGGTGAAATTTCGGTGGAAGATTCGAGGTCGGAAAGGATGTATCCGGCAATATTCAATATGAGGTCCCATCCCGCCAGTCCCCATATTTCGAAAGGACCTGCCGCCGCATAGCGTCGTCCGAACCCGTTTTTCACCACGATATCCATGTCCTCAGGCGTAGCTATCCCCTGTTCTACTATCGACAGTGCCTCTCTGAAAAGGGCCATCTGAAGCCGGTTTCCCACGAACCCGGGTACCTCTTTTTGGACAATCGCCGGGCTTTTGCCGATCTTCTTCAGCAGGTCGTAGATCACCGAAACTGTGTCGTCGCTTGTTTTTTTGTGACGGACAATTTCGACAAGTGGCAGCAGGTTGGGCGGGTTGAAGTAGTGCGTGACCAACACCTTATCAGGACGTTGCGTGGACGCTGCGATCATGCTTGGCATCAGTGACGAGGTGTTGCTCGCCAATATCGTATGTTTGGGACAGGATCGATCCAGCCGGTGAATGAATGTGATCTGCATGGTGCCGATTATCACCCCGGGCAATTCTGCTACCACGAGCATCTGGTGTTTGTCTGAATCGATAATGCGGAACGCATCATAACACCTAACCGCCACGCTTCCTTTCCGCCAGGTAGAGTAGAGCTCGAAGCTCTTCTTTGTCCTTAGCCTCCATCCATTTCTTGTCAAACTCCGGGTTGTTTGCAATCTGGGCAATAGCAACCAAATCTTTCAAGTGTAAGCTTCGGCCGGGTTCGCCCGTAGAGCCGACGATTACAAATGCTATGTGAACAACCCGGTTCTCCGGAAAGATGATACCTGCTCTTGCCCTCACCAGAACCAATTTGTGAGCATTCGCTGCGTCAACAATTATGTGGGGAATCGCAAGCCCTTCTCGCACAACCGTGCTGACGTCGGTTTCTCTGGCGTAGAACTTCTCATACAACTCTTTGGAATCAATATTAAGTTCACTGCTCAACATGCCCGCTATTTGTCGGAAAAAATCTTCCATAATGACGGGTTCTTCAATATCCACTATCTTGCATTCCTCCACGAGCTGATGGAATCTGTCTCTGATGAAATCATCCTGCTGAATGATGATGTCATTCAATTCGGTGATGAGACTGTCTGCTGCGAGCTCTTTGTCTTTGGCGACGAGTTTTTCCAGAACGTAGACCAAAGCCGAATGCTGTGAAGCTCTCTTTTGGGCATAAGACTTGTACCAGATAAAACCCAACGAAAGAAAAATAAAAGTCAGGAAGATGGTAAACGTGCCCATCTCAATCAGGAGGAAAACACCTGCCAGTATTCCAATTACCTGGAGATATGGATACAGAGGGGCACGGAACTTGGGCTTGTAGCTGAGAATCTGGCTCTCCCTGAATAGTATGAGAATCAGGTTTGACAAAGTGAAGATCAGGATGAGCATGGTGGACGCGACCTTGACCAACAGTTCCAGTTTCAACAGCAGAATGACTGCAATCATGAAAAGGCCAGTGAGAAGGATCGCTATATAAGGCGTGCCGAATCTACAGCTTATCTTTTGGAGTACATCCGGCAGGAGTTTGTCTCTGCTCATGCCCAGGGGGTAACGGGATGCGGTCATGATGCCCGCATTGGCAGTAGAGATAAAAGCCAGGAAGGCAGCAACGCTCACGATAATCTTCAACGCGCTTCCCCCTACTGCGCTTGCCCCGTCGGAGATCGGCGTGAGAGTGGTTTCCAGACCTTCGGGATTCAACACACCGATCGTCACGTAAATGACCAGCGCATATAGAATGCCTACAAACACAAGAGAGGCAATCAATCCCAAAGGGATGTTTCTCCCGGGGTTCTTTGTTTCTTCAGCGAGGGCCGTAATTTTCATGAGGCCACCGTAGGAGATGAACACCAGGCTCGCCGTAGTGAGAACCGAATTATATTCGCCCTGGATGAACGGAGAAAAATTCTCGGCTCTCGTCTCCCCGATTCCCAATACGACATAGGAGACCAGAATGGCGATCAAGCCGAAAACGAGAATAACCTGAACGATCGCCGCTTCTCTGACTCCCAACAGGTTGACGATGATGAATAAGACGCAGCACAGAGATGCTATGACGACCAATGGTAGATGGGTAAAAACGCTCAAATAGGCGCCCATCCCCAACAGGGCAAAGGCACTCTTGAGGCTCAGCGAAAACCACGAGCTTATACCCGACAGCGTACCCATAAGGGGACCGAATCCCCTCATGGCAAAGAAGTAATCGCCGCCGGCTTTTGGCATGGCCGTAGCTAACTCCGCATTACTGAGGGCAGTTGGAATACACAGAATCGCCGCTATGGCATAGGAGAGGATCACCGCCGGTCCTGCTTTGCTGAAAGCCAAACCGGGGAGGATAAACAGGCCTGAACTGATCATCGCTCCGGTGGCAACACAGAAGACGTGTATGACGGTGAGCTTTCTTTCTACGTTCTCTTTCATTTTGGTCTTTCCCCCTGTAAGAGGCCATCAGACGTATTTGTAACAATACTTGGCGAAATTGGTCCAAAAATCAAGAATCGTACTATCAGTAATTCCTCCCGCTTGCCCGGGTCACTGAAGGTCTCTCTTGTACTATCCCGGCGCAGCTACGCGAAGGTATCGGGATGGGGACCGATTCTGCCCTCTTCGTCGAGTGAGTTCAGCTTCGCCATATCCTCATCGGCCAGTTCGAAGTCGAATACCCTGCTGTTCTCCTCAATGCGATCGCGATTCTGCGACTTGGGAATGGTTGCTACTCCAAGCTGCAGGTCCCACCGCAGCAACACCTGAGCGTTTGTGCGGCCGTACTTCCCGGCAATTTCGCTTATCGTCGGATCGTCAAGCCGCCTTGCCCGGGTGAGCGGACTCCATGCCTCGTGCAGGATATCGTGGGATTTGTCGAAATCGATCAGTTCCTTCTGAAGCAGAAAGGGGTGGAACTCCACCTGGTTTACCGTCGGGACGATATCGGAATGCTTGAACAGATCCTCGAGGTGGTGTTGCAGGTAGTTGGACACGCCGACTGCCCTGACTTTCCCCTCTGAGTAAAGCTTTTCCATGGCTTTCCATGTCTCGAGATGTAGACCGGTACGCGGCCAGACCGGCCAGTGGACCAGGTAGAGGTCAACCACATCCACATCGAGCTTCGACCGGCTCTCATCAAACGCCTTGAGCGTCGACTCGTAGCCCTGATCGTCATTGCGAACTTTGGTGGTGATGAAAATCTCCCCTCTGTCTATCCCGCTGTCTTTCACCGCACGGCCGACATCCGCTTCGTTACCGTACCCCGCTGCGGTGTCGATGTGACGGTAACGGATCTCCAATGCCCATCGTACCGCCTGTTCCGCCACGCCTCCGGCGCTGGCTCCATATACTCCAAGCCCGAGCCAGGGCATCTCCACTCCGTTGTTGAGTTTTGTCCTCGATTGTATATTCATAAGCCCATTATCGCCTACATTGCTTTTCACTCCAAGGGTATATTCGCGTCCGCTGCCTATCCTTCGCCGCCGTACGTGAATTGACGTGCATGCATAAATTGCATACGCTGCAGGTAGGAAATGAGGCGCATGCCTCAGTATACCATTCGCCATGTCCCTGAAGCCCTCGATCGCGAGCTTCGTGAACGTGCGAAGCGAAAGGGAATCAGTTTGAACGTCGCGGCTGTCGAGGCTATGAAACGAGGCCTGGGAGTGACGGAAACCGTTGTCGTCTACGACGATCTGGACGACCTGATCGGTACCTGGAAACAGGACGGCGAGTTTGACCGCGCAATTGAAGAGCAAGACACGGTGGATGAAGACGCATGGCGGTAGAGATCGCCATCGACACCAACCGGTATCGTGACTTTGTAGACGGCACCGAAGATCCTCATCCATCGACCACGCGTTGAGGTTCTGTTGCCGACGATTAAAACAACCCGGCATTATGCGCATCTGTACCGCCGGCTCCGCGCGGCAGGAACCCCGATTCCTACCAATGATCTTTGGATTGCTGCGCTCGTGGTTCAGCACGAGCGCACGCTATTCAGCCGGGACGCGCATTTTGACGGCGGGTTACATAAGGACAATTCATGAAAAACACACAGATAAACCGGGAGCGGCTCCTGCATGATCCTGTAGGCAGGACCCTACTGCGATTGGCTGTCCCCATGGTTTTTGGAATCTTCAGCATGGTGGTATTCAACCTTGCCGATACGTTTTTCGTGGGACGTCTTGGTAAAGACCAGCTGGCGGCGCTTTCTTTCACGTTTCCGGTAGTGCTTACCATCGGTAGTTGTTTAGCCTGCTTGGAGCTGAAGGACGGGTGTTGGATTTCATAGCGGAATATATGGGCGTCTGGTATTTCGGTATGATCTTTGTGGTGGTGCCGATGGTGGGAAACAACATTATCCGGGCAACAGGCGATTCAAAAACCCCCGGGATAGTCATGATTCTTGGCGCCTTTGCCAATTTTGTTTTAGACCCCCTCCTCATTTTCGGCATCGGTCCCTTTCCGTCGTTAGGTATTCGAGGGG
>CAZHXC010000312.1:0-2640 GCA_964536145.1 uncultured Spirochaetales bacterium
GTGCGTATCGGCCCGCTCATTCGCATGATCGAAGAAGAACACGTGGAAGTGTATGAAGCGCGCCGGATTCGGCCGTCCCTTGAGGACGTCTTTGTCCGCATCACCGGAATAGAAGCGGTGGAGATGAAAAAGGAGAAGGAACGGCAGCGCTCGGGTGGAGGAAGCCCATGAGGCGGTGGATTGCGTTCTGGAGCATTCTTGTCAAGGATATGCGGACCTACTATTTGAAGCCTCCGAATGTGAGCTGGGGGCTGATCTTCCCCCTCGCGTGGGCGGGAATGCTCTTTATCCGTTCAGGGCTGGGCATGGAAGACATCCGCGCCATATTGCCGGGGGTGATGGCCGTGTCGGTGCTCTTTGGAACCACGAGTATGCTCGCGGTCACCGTGACTTTCGAGAAACGCGGCCGGTCCTTCGATCGTCTCCTTCTCGCTCCCATCCCTTTGATGCTGCTCATGACCGCCAAGATTTCGGGGGCCATTTTGTTCGGCGCAGCCAATGCCTTCGTCCCGCTCGCCATCGCCGCGGTTCTATCCGATCTATCGGCCGTGGCCTGGGGCGTGCTTGTCCCGGCCGTGGTTCTCATCTCGGTGAGCTCCACATTGCTCGGACTGCTCATCGCCGTATCGGTAACCGAAGTCTTTGAGGCCCAAACCTTCTCAAACTTCTTCCGCTTTCCCATGCTCTTCCTGTGCGGTCTGTTCGTTCCGGTGGCGAGTCTTCCGGTATGGCTCCGCCCGTTATCCTATGTGCTTCCGTTAACCTACGGCGCTGACGCTTTGCACGGATCGATCCTTGGCGCATGGGCGCTGCCTGCTCCCGTCGACTTTGGTATCCTGATCGCTTACTGCGGAGCGTTGTTCGGTCTGTGTCTGCGGATGATCAGACGGAGATGGATCTCCTGAGCGGGCAGTCAAGTTTTTTTGGCGCCGGCGGTACGACGGCAATCATTTCAGGTTTAATTCTTTGTGCTCTGCGGTGATGTTGTAGCATATCCATTCGCTGATATTTGTCACGTGATCTCCTAACCGTTCCAAGAAGCGACTGACAAAGAGAAATGCCGTAGCCTGAGGAATATACGCCGGGTCCTGCATCATGTACGTAAGACATTCCCGCATCACCTGGTCGTTGAGATCATCAATCTCGTCGTCCATCCCGGCAACTTCTATCGCTTTTTGCTGATCGTTATTCATGAATGCGGTAAGCACTTCATGCAGCATGCGTATCGCGCATTCCCCCATACGGGGGATGTCTATCAGCTGTTTCATATAGGTTTGCCCGGCAAGCTTTAGCGCGTTCTTAGCGATATGTACCGCATGGTCGCCCATCCGCTCGAGTTGTGAGGTGATTTTCAGTATAGTGATCAAACCACGCAGGTCGCGGGCTACCGGCTGCTCTGTGGCAATGAGAACGATGCACTTATCCTGAATGCTCAATTCTATGTCGTTTATCGCCGTATCATCTTCAACAACTTTGGTCGCAAGAGCGCTGTCTCGATTCTTCAAAGCCTGAATACTTTTTCGAATGGCTTCTTCAACAAGCGTACCCATTTTGAGTACTTCCTGATGAATGGTATCCAAGTCTTCAAGGAACTTCTGTCGTATTTCCATTTTTCTTCTCAGTCCTCGTCTATCGTATCTTAGTACTCAAATATCGCCGATTCTTACGGCCGACTGTAACAGCAAAGCCGGCGCTCCAGCGAGAGCCGGCTTTGCTTGCAGCCAGTTATCCGCTGCTGTTCGCTTTGATCATAACGATCTAACGTGATTCCCAGTCGGCCATGTATGCGTCAAGGTCTTCACCGCTAACTCCTTTCAGAGTCATACCATAAGGACCGGCTAGTGGACGTACAACCTGCTTTGCAGGCTCGCCCTCTTCTATGAACTGTGCAAGTTCTTCGCTTTTTGCACGGAAGACCCACAATCTGCCATCCTCCATGATGGTAGCCCAACCAGAGAGCGTGGTAATGTATTCGTCGATGGTTTCGGACTCCGTCGACTTGAGCGTAACTCCATTCACCCCGGCTCCCGGCCGAATAACCTGCTTTGCCGGTTCTCCCTCAGCAAGGAACTTAGCCAGATCTGCAGAGTCTTTTTTGAAGACCCATAGACGACCTTCCTCCTCAATCAGGGTGAAACCTTCCTTTTTATGCGGCGCCATGTCAAATTCCGGCTTGCTCTCAGCCACCGCAGTCTCCTCCAATGCCGCCTTTTCCACGGCGGCATCGCTCGATGAATCAGTGGTGGCACATCCTGCCAGCACGATTGCTAATGCAAGCCCCATAATCGAAAGCCACTTGTACGACATCTCATCACTCCTTGTCGTTGCGTTTTTCGGCGTATCGCCATATCTATACGCCCACCGAAGGCAGCGAACAGCTGCAAACGATGGGCTTGGAACCCTATCCAAATCGGCCGCTGATATAGTCTTCAGTTTCTTCAAGAAGCGGTTTCAGGAAGACCTCTTCCGTTGGTGAGTATTCAACAAGATGCCCGAGATACATAAATGCGGTGAAGTCGCTCACCCGGGACGCCTGTTGCATATTGTGTGTGACAATAACAATAGTATAGTCTTTTTTTAGCTGTTCAATCAACTCTTCTATTCTGTTTGTTGAAATCGGGTCAAGACTTGCGCACGGCT
>CAZHXC010000312.1:2650-4681 GCA_964536145.1 uncultured Spirochaetales bacterium
TCAGATCCTCGATCTTGCTTGTGGCAATCGGATCAAGCGCGCTTGCCGGTTCATCCATAAGCAATACTTCCGGTTCCGCTGCTATGGCACGTGCGATGCAGAGGCGCTGCTGCTGACCGCCTGAGAGCCCGAGTGCACTGTCGCTGAGCCTGTCTTTCACTTCATCCCAGAGCGCCGCCCCGCGCAGCGACCGTTCGCACACTTCATCGAGCACCGATCGGTTTTTCTCACCGTCGATTCGCAGAGGGTACACCACATTCTCGTATACACTCATCGGGAACGGGTTTGGTTTCTGAGCAACCATTCCCATTCGCTTGCGAAGCTCGATCACATCCACGCCGGCACTATAGATAGAGTCACCGTTCAGCCGCATGTCTCCTTCAATTCGAACGCTGTCTACCAGGTCGTTCAACCGGTTCACCGATCGGAGCAGGGTCGATTTCCCGCAACCTGACGGCCCGATAAGGGCTGTCACTTTGCCCAGGCCGACACCCATCGATATATCATGGAGCGCCTTGGTTTCGTCGTACCACAAATTGAAGCTATCAATTTCGAGTACAAACTCTTGCTTTGCGATGTCAGCATGAATCGCCGCTTCAAAGCTCTCGCCCATACCGATCCGGCCAAGAGCGCCGCTCGATGTCAGGTTCCCCTTGTGATTTTTAACACCATCAGCCATCTCGTCTCCTGTTCCTCTTAAAACTGGCTCGATACAAAGCGGCGGTTGAGGCGATTACGCAGCTTGATCGCCACCAGATTGAGCACAACGATAATTCCGATCAGAAGAACCGTCGTGGTAAAAACCATCGGTTTCGCCGCTTCGCTGTTCTGACTCTGAAAACCGACGTCGTAAATATGAAATCCCAAATGCATGAAACTCCGTTCCAAGTGGATAAAGGGAAAATATCGATCGATTGGTAGCTCCGGTGCAAGCTTGACCGCTCCCACCAGCATCAACGGCGCAACTTCTCCTGCACCCCGCGCCATCGCCAGTATCATACCTGTCATGATCCCGGGCATTGCCTTTGGAAGAACGATTCTCTTGATCGTCTGCCATTTGCTTGCGCCGCAGGAGTATGAGCCCTCACGCATCGAACTCGGGACCGCGGAAAGCGCTTCTTCGGTGGCGACAATTACCACGGGTAATGTCAACAGCGCCAGCGTTAGAGACGCCCAGAGGATACCGCCGGTACCAAAAGTCGGGCTCGGAAGCTTGGCGGCAAAAAAGGCCTGGTCAATCGCGCCGCCTACGAAGTAGCTGAAGAATCCCAACCCAAACACACCAAAGACGATGCTCGGCACGCCGGCCAGGTTGTTGATGGCAATGCGAACGGTACTCACAAGGGGACCCGCTTTTGCGTATTCTCTCAAGTAGAGAGCGGCGATAACCCCGAAGGGCACAACGAGCACCGACATGATTAGCGTCATGACGACGGTCCCAAAGATCGCCGGAAATACACCGCCCTCGCTATTCGCCTCCCGCGGATCTGCCGTAAAGAACTCAAACCATCGGCTTACATAAACTCCAATTTTCTGAAAGAACGAGAGGCGATTTGCAGGGTATCCCCGCACGACTTCCGCAAGTGGTACCAGGATTTCCCGTCCGTCGGTGATACGCATAAGAATCTGATAGCGGGCATTCTCAGCGTTGATCGCGTCGATTTCCGCTCGAATGCGGTTGTACTCGATTTGTGCTTCTGCATCGATGGCTGCGGCGTCTGCCTGCTCTTCTTTCAGCGATTCGAGAGCCCCGCGGTACTCCTCGCTCCCGGCGCCGTACTGTTGCTCGGCCTTCTCAACCCGTAATTCCTCTGTCCGCACGTCAAGACGCGCTTTTTCGATCAGGTGGTTGACATGGCCGATATCGCGTGACTCGATGCGGTATCTCCGGTCGCGTCTTTGGGAAACTTCACGGTGGTACTGCTTGAACTGTGCCCACGCACCCGCCGGATCCTTCGCGGTCCGCTCTCCGTCAAGCAGGAAGGCCACCGGCTCGCCGTAGAACCGGCCCCAGGTAAGCCGTTCGAGGAT
>CAZHXC010000313.1:0-4669 GCA_964536145.1 uncultured Spirochaetales bacterium
AACTTATCGCCGGTGGCTATGCGTATCCGTGTTACTGCAGCGGGGAGCGGCTTGATGCCCTTCGCGCGGAGCAGGAGAAAAAGAAGCAACCGATCGGTTATGACAGGCATTGCAGGGATCTGAGCGAAGAGGAGCGGCGCGAAAAGGCTGAGCATACGGTACCCGTCATAAGGCTCAAGGTGCCGTTGGAAGGCAAGACGACGGTGCACGACCTGCTTCGCGGTGAGGTGAAGCGGAAAAACACCGACATCCCGGTTGATCCGGTACTGCTCAAGTCCGACGGGCTACCCACCTACCATCTCGCGGTTGTTGTTGACGATCATCTGATGGAGATCTCCCACGTGTTGAGAGGTCAGGAGTGGCTTCCGTCGGCGCAAATCCACATGCTCCTCTATCAAGCCTTTGGATGGGAGCCGCCGGTGTTCTGTCATTTGCCGATCGTTTTGGGCAAGGACGGGCAGAAACTCTCCAAGCGCCACGGCTCGACTACCTTGCAGGCCTTCCGCGAAGCAGGGTATCTTCCTGAAGCCATAATCAACTATGTATCGCTTCTCGGTTGGTCCTATGATGATCAAAGGGAGTTTTTTACAAGGGAGGAGCTCGAGGAGCTCTTCTCCCTTGATAAACTCAACAAAGCTCCGGCGGTTTTTGATTACAAGAAGCTCGAGTGGTTCAACGGGCAGTATATACGCCGCAAGAGTGATGCGGAGCTCGAGGGGCTCGTTCTTCCCTATCTTCAGGCCGACGGTGTGGTCTCCAATCCGGTTACAGAAGAAGAGAAGCGTATCCTCGACGGCATGATTCCGCTCATCAAGGAGCGGCTGAAGGTGCTGTCGGAGGTTACCGGATTATCTCGGTTTTTCTTTGACGAAGTGGAGATTGATGACCCTGCGCTGCTCGTACCAAAGAAGCTCGATTCCGAGCGGACGCTTGAAGTGCTCAAAGCAAGCAGAAATGTTCTGGAAGGGTTTGCCGACAGGAGTGATGAGGAAAACGAACAGCTTTTCAGAGACACCGCCGAGGAAATGGGGATCAAGCTTGGTGATATGCTGATGCCGCTGCGGGTGGCGATTACCGGCAGCGTATCATCGCCGCCGCTTTTCGGGTCGATACGGCTTCTTGGGATCGATAAAACCGCCCGGCGCGTAGACGCCGCCGTCAAACTGCTCGAAGAATACAATCTATAGAGGAATACAATGGCCGAAACCGGAACAATGGAAAAACTCGTGTCGCTGTGCAAACGGCGAGGCTTTATCTATCAGTCTAGTGAAATATACGGGGGACTTGCCTCAGCGTGGGACTACGGGCCCTTGGGCGTCGAGCTGAAGAACCGGATCCGCGAGTTCTGGTGGAGGGAAATGACCCAGCTGCATGACAATATTGTCGGTCTTGACGCCGCGATCATGATGCACCCAAAGGTGTGGGAAGCTTCAGGTCACGTAGAGAACTTCACCGATCCGCTTGTTGACTGCAAGAGCTGTAAACACCGGTTCCGGGAAGACCAGATCCCGGAAGAAAACCGGACCAACCACACCTGCCCGGACTGTGGCGGCGAGCTCACAGAAGCGCGGCAGTTCAATCTGATGTTCAGCACGAATATCGGGCCGGTGGCGGATGCGGGCTCCGTGGTGTTCCTGAGGCCTGAAACCGCTCAGGGTATCTATGTTAACTTCAAAAATGTGTATCAGTCGAGCAGGGTGAAGATACCATTCGGCATTGCACAGGTGGGAAAGGCCTTTAGAAACGAGATTACGACAAAGAACTTCATCTTCCGCACCTGTGAGTTCGAACAGATGGAGATGCAATACTTCATTCACCCGAGCGAGGATGAGAAGTGGTTCGATTATTGGCTTGAACGGAGGACCGAATACTACAAAAAGCTTGGCATTCGCCCGAGCAAGATACGGCTCCACGAGCATGGGTCCGATGAGTTGGCGCACTATGCAAAAAAGGCGTTCGATCTCGAGTACGAGTTTCCCTTTGGTTGGGCGGAGCTCGAAGGTGTGCACAACCGCACAGATTACGATTTGTCGCGGCACATCGAGTACTCCGGGAAGGATTTGAGCTATCTCGATGACCAGACAAGGGAGCGTTTTGTGCCATGGGTGATCGAAACCTCAGCCGGGCTCACGAGGACGGTTCTTACGGTACTTGCCGACGCTTACGACGAGGAAGAGGTAGACGGAGAGCAGCGGGTTGTGTTGAGATTTCATCCAAGGCTCGCACCCATTACCGTTGGGGTGTTCCCGCTGGTGAAGAAAGACGGATTGGCGGAGAAGGCGCGATCAATCGAACAGGAGCTCCGTGAAGATTTCACGACCTTTTACGACCAGGGCGGTGCAATCGGAAGGAGATACCGGAGACAGGACGAAGCGGGAACTCCCTTTGGTATCACAATCGATTATGAGACGATGGAAAACGATACCGTGACCCTGCGGTATCGCGATTCGATGGAGCAGGTTCGTGTTAAGTGTGATGCGATTGCAGAGACTATTCGCAAGGCTATAAAGGAATACAGGAGAGATGACCGTGTCGGGACTTGAGGAACTTCGCGCAAGAGACTTCATCCAGCAGTGTACGAACTCAGAGGAGCTCGAAAAGTTGCTCGCAACCGAGCAAGTCTCCTTTTACTGCGGCTTTGATCCGACTGGACCGAGCCTGCATGTCGGCCATCTCGTGCCGTTGTTTGCCATGGCGCACCTGGCCCGCGCCGGTCATCGGGCAATTGCCTTAGTGGGCGGAGGTACGGCGCTTATCGGCGATCCTTCCGGGAAAACCGAGATGCGCCGGATGCAGACAAAAGAGCAGATCGCGTCAAACGCGGAGCACATCAAGAAGCAGATCGCCAGATTTATCGATTTTGAGCCCGTCGCCGGGGAAGGCGGCGCTTCGGGTGCCGCGCCAGGCAACGGCGAGAAGAGCGCTGATGCCGTTGCCGGCGGTGCCCCGGGAGCGGCGATCATGGTTGACAACGCGGACTGGCTCATCGGGCTGAACTACATAGATTTTCTGCGGGACATCGGAAGACATTTCTCGGTCAACAGGATGCTCAGTTTTGAAACCTACAAGATGCGACTGGAAACCGGGCTTTCGTTTATCGAATTCAACTATCAGCTGCTTCAGTCATTCGATTTTCTGACGCTCTATCAGCGTGAAGGCTGCCGGCTGCAGATAGGCGGAGACGACCAGTGGGGAAACATCGTCTCCGGGGCGGATCTGACGCGAAGGATCGAAGGGGTGGAAGTCTTTGGACTCACTTTCCCGCTGGTTGCCAGGTCGGACGGAAAGAAGATGGGGAAGACCGAAAAGGGCGCGCTCTTTCTCGATCCCGACATCACCCCGCCCTATGAGTTTTTCCAGTACTGGCGCAATGTAGCGGATCCGGATGTCGAGAAGTTTTTGAAATTGTATACGTTTCTGCCGATTGAACAGATCGATGCGCTTACCTCGGTAGAGGGTCAGGAGATCAACCGGGCAAAGGAAGTCCTTGCCTACGAGCTTACCTCGATTGTACACGGCCGGGAGGTGGCTGATAGGGCAAAGGAAGCGGCGGCGGCCGCTTTCAGTTCAGATTCCGGAAGCACGGAGTCAATTCCCGGGATCGAGATTCCGCGGACCGAGCTCGATGAAGGGATCCAGGTGCTCGATCTCTTTGCAAGAACGAGCCTGTGCAGCTCGAGAAGCGAGGCGAGGCGACTTGTCGTGCAGGGAGGAGCGTATATAAACGACTCGAAAATCACGGACATCGAATTATCGGTCGACTCGAAGTGGACGAAGAACGGCGTGATCACCCTGAGGGCGGGGAAGAAGCGGTACTTCCAGATCCGGGTGGTGTAGCGCTCTAAGCGCTGCCCCAGGCCACGCTAAGTACGGCGCGGAGGGCAATCAGGAACTCAGGCTCTCTCACGAGGCTAATCCCTCTGAATCGAGGCCGCGCAGCATTACATGTAGCGCGGTTTTGAAGCCGCTACCTTATCCGTAGCGTATGCCATGGCGGCCTGGAGGTTGCGAGATGGCCTCATTTGGCCTTTTTTTCGATTTTTGCCCAGCTATCGCGAAGCGCAACGATCTGGTTGAAGACAGCCTCGCCCTTTGGACCCGCCTCAGGGTCCTTGCAGAAGTAACCCTGTCTCAGGAATTGAACTCCCGCGCCTGCACCGGTATCAACACCCGTCTCTATCTTGCAACCGTGGAGGACCGTGAGTGAATCCGGGTTCAGATACGCCACATAGTCATCCGTCTCTTCCATGTCTTCTCTCGTAAACAGCCGGTCGTAGAGCCTGACCTGTATATCCGTGGCATGGGCCGCCGACACCCAGTGGAGCGTGCCTTTGACTTTCCGGCCGTCTTGAGACCATCCGCCCCGGGTATCCGGATCGTAGCTGCAGTGGATTTCAATAACTTCACCCGATTGAGGATCTTTCACCACGTTCTCGCATTTGACATAGTAGGCGTGCTTGAGCCTGACCTCTTTGCCGGGTGCGAGTCTGAAGTACTTGGGCGGCGGGTCTTCAGCAAAGTCCTTCCGTTCTATGTACAGCTCCCTCGAAAACGGTATCTCCCGCGAGCCGGCGGTGGCGTCTTCCGGATTGTTCTCAGCCTCCAGGCTTTCAGTTTTTCCCTCGGGATAGTTATCGATAACGAGCTTCACGGGGTCGAGCACCGCCAT
>CAZHXC010000314.1:0-3029 GCA_964536145.1 uncultured Spirochaetales bacterium
AACCTTCGGAGGTGCATCCTCAGCTTCAGCAGGTTTCTTTTCCGGTTGAACGGGACGCCGTGATTCTCGCGGTGCGCTGGTCGCTCGATGACGCCGGTTCCACTGAAAGCCGCCTCGCTGGACGCACGGAGGCGTTGCAGGGATTCCACAACAAAGTGGAAAGCGAGGCTACGGCGTGTGGCGGGCTCATCGTAGGAACCGAAGGGCCGGTGATTCTCGTAGGTTTCGGCATATCCTTCGAGGATACTTCTGATGCGATTTCCGGTGGGGGTACGAATATCGTTGATCATGTCGAAACCGCGCTTTCGTTCGCCTCACGGCTGTCGGAGGGAGCGGCGGGCCGTGCTGCCGGAAGCACCTTTGGTTTGGATGTGGGGGAGTGCGGTTTCTATGCGTCGGCTGACGGCGGATACAGCGTGGAAGGAAGGCCCGCCGTCTACGCACGTGCCCTCTCCAGATTGGCGGTGAAGCACCGGCACATGATCCTTGTAACTGAAGATGTCGTCCAAAGCACCGGAGACAAGTGGCAGCTACAGAAACTCAACGCGCTCGCGGAAAAGGGAAGCGGACGGAAGCGGGTTTTCTATGCGCTCATTGGCCGTCGGTCAGTCTAATCTGATCGGCTATTTCCGCAATTGCACGTAGACGAACAATTTTGCCCGCCCCAAACTCCGGAAATGCCCTGTACCGATTGCCGTCGGAAGAGTAGGGGGAGGATCTTTCTCCGGGGAACGGGGGAAACCGGGACTGGCTCCACCTGAGAGATTCATCTTTCAGGCTCAACTCGAGGTTGGCCGGATCGAACCGGATAGTCGAATCATGCACACCGCGTTCTTCGTAAGGAGCTTCGTCGGTGCATTGGAGGTATCGAATCACTCCTGCCGAAAGATCTACAGACTGGATCACCGCAGAGTGAGCCATCGTACCGTCCTTGTCGCGGAAGAGCATGATGTCACCCGGCCGCAGATTGCCGATCTTGTCCTCGATCTGGAGAAACTCGCTGCTCTCAGAGTCAAAGAAAGAAGTCCCCACGTAAAACGCAGGATCAATATGTGCCGGCGCCCGCAAGAGCCGGTCAAGCCTCCCTTCGAGATCCACACCGCCGGCCTTCGCGGCTTGTGACAGTATGTACCAGACAAAGCCCGAACAATCCATTCCGATGCGTCCGATGCAGTAGAGATAGTTGTACACGTCGGAGGGGAGCACGCCCTTCCCGGAGGAAAGGACCCGGGGCTTGTGGGGCAGCGGGCGGTATACGTCCGCCTTCATCCGGGCGATGTCAAACAAGTCACGGCTTACAGACCACTCCCGTTCCGGAAGATCAAAGATGATTACTTTCTCCCGTTCATCCTTCAGCATGCTCGTGTACGCGGCAAAATCAGCAGAACTGATGAGCTCATCGATCTGATCCCAAATAAACAACGGGCCGGCTTTTCCGTCCCCGACGATAATCAAATCGCTCCCCGCCACGGCAGCGCGTTCGTTGTTTTGGGCAAAAGGTACGCGCAGGGTTACTACCGTGCCATCGAGCATGTAGGTTCTGAAGCATTCCCGGTACGCTTTTTCCATAACCGCCTCAATCCCCGTTCCCCAAAAAGCCACAGGGCTTGAAAATGCCCGTATTGCCGAAATTGCGGCATCGTCCTGTGGCGAAGTCGTAACCGCCTCCGCCTTGAGCCCCGGATCACCTGAGACAGAATGCGTCAGAAGCGCTACTATTGCGATGCTGATTAGTGACCGGACGCATCCTGGAAAGTTTTTCATCTCTTTTACTATATCGGCACGTCAGAGCGGTATCCGCGGGGCCGCGGCGGCACAATCACATCTGCGAATAACCGCGCGGCTCAAGAATATAATCCGTTATATTTGACACGGTGTTCGTGTACGCAGGATTGTCCCTCAGCGCGTGCCATTCCGGGGCGGCCCTGAACCGTTCCCAGACCTCGTCGCGATGTGCCATGCTCTCGAAGGTCAGCATATAGGTCAGGTTTGGCATCCGCCGGCCTATCAAGGTTTCACCGAAAAACACGGGCGCGAGACCCGTCCTTCGAAATATGCCGATCTCGCCGCCCTCGTTGAACATTTCGATTTTCTTCTTGTGGGCGGTCATGCATATGACTCTCCTAAACTTGCCGGGCAAGTTTCGCACAAGCATCGTATATTTTTATGCTATCATGTGGGATCATACAATATGGAAGAAGGTGCAGCATGAAAAATTTCGGAATTATCGGCGGCGGGATGATCGCGCCGTTTCACGCCAAGGCTATTCAGGCGATGTCCGGAGGATCGTTGGGCGCCGTCTATGCCAGGAGAGCGGAGGTAGCCAAGGCGTTGGGCGAGGAGTTCGGGTGCAAGGCGTATTCGGATTTGGATGAGCTCATGAAGGACGAAAGTATCGACATTGTGACGATAGCGACACCTTCGGGCGCCCATCTCGAACCGACTGTTGCCGCGGCGGAGGCGGGAAAGCATGTAATCTGTGAAAAGCCTCTCGAAGTGACCCCTGAGAGAGTGAGCCGGATGATCGACGTCTGTGCCAAGAACAAGGTAATGCTCGCAGGGATATTCAACCGGCGCTTCAGCCCCGCGGTGCAGACGCTGAAAACGGCGGTCGACAAAGGACGTTTCGGTCAATTGGCCCTCTGTGACGCTCAAATGAAGTGGTACAGGACACAGGAGTACTACGATTCCGGAGCATGGCGAGGCACCTGGGCTTTGGACGGTGGTGGCGCCTTGATGAATCAGGGCATCCACACCATAGACCTACTATTATATATCGCCGGCAAGGTGAAACGGGTATCAGCTTCCACCGCCTGTTTGGCCCATGAAAGAATAGAAGTGGAGGATACCGGCGCTGCGGTCTTGGAGTTTGAAAGCGGCGCGAGGGGAGCCATCCAGGGATCTACCTCATGCTGGTCATCAACCGGTAATCCTGCAGAATTACATATCTGTGGAAGCGAAGGATCGGCATTCTTGAGCGATGATTCCTTCAGAGTGTGGGATTTCAAAAACGAGCTGCCTGAAGACGA
>CAZHXC010000314.1:3039-4667 GCA_964536145.1 uncultured Spirochaetales bacterium
GAAATCAGAAGCACCTTCATGCAGGCCACGAAAAAAGGAGCAGGAGCAAACGACCCTAAAAACATCAGCTTCCTTGGTCATCAACGCAATTTTGAAGATGTGGTGGAAGCCCTGGAAAACAACCGGCAGCCGTTGATCACTGGAGAAGAGGGAATGAAAGCCGTAGAGCTTATCTGTGCGATGTACGAAAGCGCAAAGAATAACGGGGAGTGGGTGGAGCTCTAGAGACGACACAGGGTTGCTAACGCGGAGGCTACGAACTCCTCGTGACAGCCCGTGCAGCGGGTGACATCTATCTCCTTAACGCTCCGGGGATGACCATTGTAGCCGCGCCTTCATATCCGGTATAATTTAAAATCTGCGAGAGAAAGGGGGAGTTCGCCATTGGAGCCGCGGACAAACGAACAATGGCTCGAGGAGCTGAGGCTCCAACCACCCGGAAACCAGGAAGCCGTCGGCAAGCTCAGGGATTGCGTGCTGCAGGGACTCAGATACGCTTTTGAACGAAGGCGCGGCGTTGAACCCGCCTTTCTCGAAGATCAGGCACAGGAGGCGGTGCTTCGCATTCTCGATAAGCTCGATACATTTCGCGGTGAAAGCCGTTTTCTGACCTGGGCGAACAAAGTTGCCGTTCGTCTGACCCTCACGGAAGTCAAAAAACGGGAATGGAAGAACGTCTCCCTCGAAGATTTTGAATCTGCGGAAGAAATGTTTCCAACACCCATGGCCGGGCCTGAAGATCAGTCGGTCAGGAACGACATGATGGGCATGCTCAAAGAGATCATTGAGAGCGAGCTTACCGAGAGGCAACGGCAGGCGATGGCGGCGATCCGTTTTCACGGCATGCCCCTCGAGGAGGTAGCCTCGCGAATGGGTACCAATCGAAACGCCCTGTACAAACTCATGCACGACGCGCGGCTGCGGCTGAAGCAAGCCCTCACTGAGAAAGGTATCTCGGTAGAGGAGATCATGGAGACTTTCGGATGACTCGACCGCGCAGGAGATCAAGCGATGGTAGGTAATGGAGTTTTGAAGAAGCTGAAGAATATATTTGCAGTTTTCAGCCGGTCATCGGCCCGAAAATCGTCTCCAATCGACCCGGATATGATGAAGGAGATGGTGAGAGGGATCCTCTCTACTCGTGAAGACGAGCTAGGATGCGATGAGTGCTACGAACAGCTTGACCGGTTTGTCGACCTGGTACTCGCCGGAAAGGACGCGGCCCGAGCGCTTCCGCTGGTGCAGGATCATCTCAACCGGTGCCCGGACTGCCGCGAGGAGTTCGAAGCGTTGCTCTCCGCCCTCGTTTCTAACGGCGGCCGATCAGACTGAACGCGTAGTTTTTTTCCGGAATGAAGAAGGTATTTCGCATGACGTCAGGAGAGTTTGCGCGGAAAACAGGGGTGACACTCCGCACCATCCGTTACTACGAAGAAAAGGGACTCATACAGTCCAAGATAGAAAACCGCGGCGGCAGAAAATCCTATGGTACCGATACGCTATTGGCCATGCGCCGGATAGTCATGCTGAAGGAAGCGGGAATGAGCCTCGATCAAATCGCCGTTATTTTGCGGGAAATAGCGGAAATCCCGACGCGCGGGAGAGCACGACAACGCGCGTATGCCCAC
>CAZHXC010000315.1:0-2291 GCA_964536145.1 uncultured Spirochaetales bacterium
CACCGATAGCGCAAGCCGGGGGGCGCTTTTTGCTGAAAGGCTTTGCAGCAGTACGATGGGCCTTCCGGAAGAAACAAGCAATTGTTCTTCTTCCGCCGAAAGATGCGCAATCGTTTTCACCGAATCAAGGTTCTTACACATGACGGCAAACGGCTTTCCCTCCCGCTGCTTCGCCTTTCGCAGACGCACAACCGCTCCCTCATTCAAGGCGTCACAGGCGAGATGAAAGCCGCCTATCCCTTTTACTGCGGCAATACCTCCGCCGTCTATGAGTGATGCGGTGCGCTCAAGCACGGTTTCGATATCGGATTCGACCCCGTCGCCATCCTCATAGGTGTAGTATGGCCCGCACTCGGCGCACGCATTCGGCTGAGCATGGTATCTGCGATTTTTGATGTCCTCGTACTCGCCCAGGCAGCTTCCGCACATGGTAAAATCATCCATGGTTGTCTTTTGCCTGTCGTACGGGAGATCTCTGATAATCGAAAAGCGGGGACCGCAATTGGTGCAATTGACAAACGGATAGTTGAGCCGGTTCGGCTGTCTCTTCATATCGGCGAGACACTCGTCGCACACAGCGATGTCGGGTGAAACTCGGGTTATCGCGTTATTTTCCGACTTGCTGCTCCGTATCTGGAAGCTGTCGTATCCGCCGATCTCTGCAGGCCGGGTGTCGACCCGTTCTACCCGGGCGAGCGGCGGCGGGCTGCTACTGATGGAGTCGACAAACCGATCAAGCGCGTCCGCCGTGCCTTCAGCATGGATATGTACGGAGTCGTTTGCATTTACGGCCCATCCGGTAACGCCGTGTTCGGCCGCACAACGGTGAAGAAAGGGCCTGAATCCGACTCCCTGCACAAGGCCGAACACCCGGATTGAACGCGCGATGGGGTTCCTCATCTTTGGAAAAATGTATAGCAGGGCGGGGCGGGTGGCAAGCCGCTGCGAACGGTCAAAAAACTGCGGGATTTGGAGCGCCCCTGCCGCTTGATATCTTGCGCGGGGTCTTGTGTAGCGGCTACAATGCCCGTGCCAAGGGGGCAATTGGATGAAGGGGAGAGTGCTATTGGCCGTGGTGTGTATTGCAGCCGTATCAGGTTGCGCCACCTTGAGGTCAGGATTTGCCGAGCGTGAGGTTGAGAAGGCAATCGAGCTTATCAACAGCGGTGATGCCGGAAAGCTTGCCGGTCATTCGGGAAAGATGTTTGTTTTCGACGGAGAGATACTCCTCCGCTCGAGCGATATTCGTGCGGTATGGCGTGATTTGAGTGAAAACGGTTTCTCCCTGACGGATCCCGTGGTAATCGAAACATTCAGATCCGATGACTCGACCTATGCAATATTCTCTGAGTCAGATGAGATGAAGATATTCTTCAGTGAGTACGTTCCGACGGGATCGACCGTGGGGCAGGTAGAAACGATAGAGGGGACCTTTTATCTGTTGCTCGGCAACGGCAGCGGTGGGTACCCTGCGATTCTTGGCATTACCGGATTTTAATATGTCGAACCGGGGGACCCGAGGGAGAAGTATATGATGGTATGTAGAGTGATCGGTTTTTTGCTTTTGTTTGCCGCATATTCCGCCTTCGGACAGCAGGCTGATATCGTGTATGTCGACGGCTTTGTCGATCTAAAGCTCTCGAGCGGAGAACGAATGGAGGCGTTTATTGGGGATTACCTCGAGATAGGTGATACCATTATCACCGATCGTAATGCCTTGGCGGAGCTCGAGCAGGCAAACGGAGCAGTTATAAAAATATCCGAAGATACAATTTTTACGTTGAAACAAATCGAACAGAACGGTGAGAAGCGTAGCGTACTCGCAACCACCGTCGGCGCGGTGGCGTTCAAATTCGGCATGTTGACGGCAAAAGAACCGTTGATCGCCACACCGGGAGCAGTGGCAGGCATCCGCGGAACCGAGTTCCAGATATTCGCCGGGTTGGACGGCGCTACCCTGGTGGTGGTAGCGAGCGGAAAGGTCGAGGTGGAAGCTAACGGGAAGAGTGTCGAATTGCTTCCTGATGAGGGTGTGGAGGTGCCCGCCGGCTCACCTCCAGGTGAGAAGTTCGAGGTACTCAGGGGGCAGCTCGATTTTAGCGAGTGGAACTCCGGTCGTCTCGAATCGATGCTCGAAGATCCCCCGGGTGCAATCCGGGGAGTGGAAAAGGGGATGGAGGCTTTTCGCGCCAAGATTGCCGAGCTCAAACCGGTGTTCGAGCAGAATTACGAGCGGCTAAAAGCCGAGCGGGAGAAGCTGCCGAAGCCGGGGGTGGACGGGGAAGATGAGC
>CAZHXC010000315.1:2301-4645 GCA_964536145.1 uncultured Spirochaetales bacterium
GCGGGAGAAGCTGCCGCAGATAGAGAAAGAAGAGGGGAAGGAAGCGAGAACCAAATACTACGAGGAGACAGTTGCTCCCCTGGAGGTTGAAACAAGCTATCTGAGACTCAATCTCCGCTACTACGCTCTCTCCGCTCTCTCGTTTAGAAGATACGTACTCGGACCAATGTATGCCAGGGTAACCAGCGCCTACATAGAGAAGCTCGATTCGGCTGAATATCGGGATTTCTCCGAGGTGTATGCAAGGATTCTGTCGGATTACCGGCGAGAGGTGACCCCACTGTTGGTGGAAGCCGATATTTGAGATAGACTTACAACGTGACAGGTATTGGAGGCCCTTCATGAAGCACAGGAAAATCTTACTTGTTCTATTGGCTGCAGGTGTTGTTCTGCTCCTCGGCTCATGCGATCAGCTGATGAGTTCGCTTTTTGGTGTAAGTATCGAAGCGCGTATAGACGCGTTTGAAGATACGCTTAACACAGAGGATCGAGCAGATATACTGGATCACCTCCATGTGGACATGAGAAACCGCCAGCAGCTCGCGGATCCAACGGTAATTGATGCGAGTCCTCTCGGGTACGCCAACGAGCCTTTTGTTATCGGTGCCCCGGAGGTGGATGACAACGATGTGGCGGTGTGTAGTTTTCAACACATAAATGCGTCGGGCACCATAGAGTTCACGATGAAGCGGGAAGGGCTCGACTATAAGATTCTGAGATTAAAGCTTTCTCTCAACGACGGTGATACGACCTTGGATTTTAGGCGTTTTTGGCAGTAGCTTACTGTCTGAGCAAGCACTAGCTCGAAATATAGGCGGCGCACAACCCCCGGGTTTCTGGAGGAACCTGCGCCGTGATTCTGATTCCACCGCCCAGATAGCTTTCTTCTATCACACGACCGGTTCTATGAATCAGGGCTGCGAGATCGAAACGACTTGAGGGGATGGAGTACGTTTCAACCGGTGTCGTTTCGTAGACCATGATTTTCACCGCCTGAACGACTTCATCGAGCCCTCTGTTCTCCCGAGCGGAGATGAAAAGAGCACCTGGGAACCGGGTCTTGAGCTCTCCGAGGGCGGCTGCGGCCTCGGGCAGATCGGTCTTGTTAAAAACTACAAGCGTGGGTTTCCCCCCGGCCCCAATCTCATCCAGTACGTTCAAGGTTGTGTGATACTGCTGCAGTACTTCGGGATCTGAGGCGTCGAGCACATGGATCGTCAGGTCTGCGAGTACCGTCTCTTCCAGTGTCGATTTGAACGCATCAACCAGGTCATGAGGAAGTTTCCTGATAAAACCGACGGTATCCGTTAGGAGCACTTCGCGGCCGTTCTTTATGGCGAGCTTGCGGGAGGTTGGATCAAGCGTGGCAAAGAGCTTGTTCTCCACGCCTACATCAGAGCCGGTCAGAGCATTCAACAGCGACGATTTTCCGGCATTCGTATAGCCGACTATCGCCGCGGTGGGAATACGGGTGGCTTCCCGCTTCTTTCTTCTGGTATCCCGCTGCATTTTGACCTTTTCAAGCTCAGCCTTCAATCGGTGGATTCTGGTGAGCACAACCCTCCTGTCCGCCTCGAGCTGCGTTTCACCTTCACCCCTGGTGCCGCGTCTTCCGCCCCGTTGCCGGGAAAGGTGAGTCCAGGCGCGCGTCAGTCTTGGAAGCGAGTACTCCATCCTTGCGAGGCCAACCTGCAAGGCGGCCTCCTTTGTATGAGCGCTGTCTGCGAAAATGTCGAGAATTACTTCGTGCCTGTCGATAACACACCGACCGGTGAGCTTTTCCCAGTTGCGTTGCTGAGAAGGTGATAGCTCGTCATCAAAAATAATGCAATCTGCGCCGAGCTCTTCTGCGGTCTCCGCAATTTCATCGGCCTTTCCGCTTCCTACAAAGAATTGGGGTTGAGGGCGCTTTAGTTGCACCACCATCGTCCCCAATACATCGATCTCCATGGTGCCTACGAGCAGTTTGAGCTCTTCTATGTGGGAAATTGTTTCGTCTTTTCCGGTATTTGGCGAGTAAACTGAGACAAGCAGCGCGGTTTGTACTGATTCTGTCATGTAGTATTGAACAAAAGGTATACAGAGCCCGGCATATTGTCAAGTTGGCTTTGCATGACTTTGTGCGGCGCGTCGCAATGACCCTCGATACAGCGTAGAGCATCCGGCGGATTGCATAAGCGCCCGTGATTTTCCATAATATAGTGAAAATGCAAGTACCCGATCTGCAAGACCTTCCTCCTCGACGGGCGCCGGATTGCTTAAAGTGCAGGCATTTTGCCGTTTCCTGGGATCCGCAATTCCCACGGAGTTGCGAAGTGTTCGGCATCAAGACACCACTGCTTCC
>CAZHXC010000316.1:0-4626 GCA_964536145.1 uncultured Spirochaetales bacterium
GAGAATCGCGTTTCCCCTTTATGGCTTTTGCCACAATCTCCTCGGTGACACCGTTGACATACATATCCGCCGTATCAATGAAATTCACACCGGCATCCATGGCCGCATGCATGATCTCGATTGATTCTTTCTCTTCCACCTGCTTCCCAAAGGTCATGGTTCCCAAACAATATGAAGATACCTTTAACCCGGTCCTGCCCATCTTACGATACCGCATCCATAAACTCCTATAGAACTATGTAGCTCACAAACTAAAGCAGTCGTTAATCGAATGTCAAGATCGATGGGACAACAGATCGATTGAGAGGATTTCAAAGTTCCGGGGTTAACGCCGGGGAACAACACCGGGTGTCTCCAACATTGACTAGGAGATTCATGCGGATATACCATGTACGCCTGCAGAAAAAATCGGGAAGATAAGACCCGCACAGGAATACCATTATCAGCCGGCCCGTGCCGCCGAAAATTGCCAAGCGTATACTGATCAGTCTCATGGTTGCCGGTGTGATAGAGTCCCTCGGTAATTCAATGATGAGGGTGGCGTTACCGCTCATACGTGATACCTTCCGGATCCAGGCCGATATGACCGCCTGGGTGGCCGCAATATTCACCCTGCCTCTGGTGATCCTCATGCCTGTTTACGGGCGGTTGAGCGATGGTTTGGGGAAACGACCTCTTATTCTGGCCGGGCTGTTCATCTTCGCGGTAGGCTCTCTGATGACGCTGGTGAGCCCTTCGTTGGGATGGCTGATGGCTGGGCGGGCAATCCAGGGGATAGGCGCTTCCGGGATGATGCCGATGAGTATGGCGCTCATTTCGGATGTTTTTTTGACTTCGGAGAGGGGGAAAGCGCTGGGCACCTGGGGATCGGTTGGTCCGGCAACCGGATTCTTCAGCCCGTTGATTGCCGGTCTTCTGGTTGCCGCCGGTGGGTGGCGCGCCGCTTTTGCACCGCAGCTCGCCGTCAGCATCATAGCGCTATTCGTTGTACACAAAGGTATACCACACGGTTTGAGTGCTGTTGCGCCAAATTTCCTCCGCAGGTTTGATTGGATTGGTGTGATTCTGCTCCTTCTTGCTATGAGCACTTTTATGTTTTATGTCTCCAGCAGGCCGATTACCGGTGTGGCGCCTCTTCAGGATTGGCGGCTGGTAACCACGAGCATAGTATTGCTGACGATGCTCTGGCTGTGGTAAAGACGGCGCGAAAACTCATTTGTAAAACTCAATGTTTTCAAAAACCGGCTTTACAGCAGAGCCACTTTTTGTGCAACCATGCGGATGTTGGTCATGGGCGGCTTGATGTTTTTAGTTCCGCTTTACCTGGTTGATGTACACGGAACCGGCCTGGGGCAATTGGGCGGGCTACTCATGATCAACCCCGGTATGATGGCCATCATGGTCCGGATCGGCGGATGGATGACCACTCGCTTTAGCGACCGTATGCTCGCAATTATCGGTCTATTGGTGCAGGGATCGGTGATGTTTATCTTCTCACAGCTCCCCGCCGGCGCTCCGGTGTGGGCAGTGGCGCTCAACCTTGGGTATTACGGCTTTGGAGCGGGGCTTATGCTGGTTGCATTGCATCACGCCTCTATGCAGAGCATTTCGCAGGATCAGATGGGGATGGCCGCCGGCTTGTACAGCATGCTCCGTTTCATGGGGATGGCGATTGGCACCGCTCTTGCCGGAGTGATCCTCCAGCGCTTTCTGGACCTCTCGTTACCGGTTATAAAGGCATACCAGATGGTTTTTCTATTCTACTGCGCTTTTCCCGTCTTAGGCGTGATTGCAGCCACAGGGCTGGTCGAGGGAAAAAAGAAAGGAGTCCAATAGTAGTCGGATCAACCGGGTTGGAATTCACATGTTTCAAAGCATTGCCGGGAACACAGGACCGGATGCCGTGGCTTCAGGTTCGCCGATGTGTTGGAGGTCGGCGGGGCCCGTGATGGGGCGGTATACTTCCGGAAGCTACGTACAATCCCGGTCGATTTTATCGGAATCCACGAGGATGATCAGCTGCTCGGGGAGTCCATTGAGCAGATTCTTGGGGATGGAAAACCCGAACTCGTTCGAGTTCAATGATGTACTCGAGATGATCATAATTCCAGGAGTGAAAATCGTCCCGGTCACATGTAGCGGTCACGGTAAGTATGATTTCAGCAAGGACTTCCGTAGCCTCTTCCTCCGTGAACTTCTCGAGTGTCCTGTTATAGATACTCTTCGCCTCTATCTCGGGCGGGACAAGTTTTTCAAATCCCTCCAGGCTCATGTTGTTCTTGATGCGCTGTATTACATCTTCCTTATTTCTGCTCATTTCGGTCTCCTCTATACATAATAATTTACTCATCTACAGTTCCACAGGCAAATCCGATCAGCGCCCGGGCCGGTGAAATTGGCAATTCGCAACCTTCCACGCACAGATAGATAGTGCTACAATCATTTCTTGAACGCGGGACGCTGCAGTCAGTTTCCAACTATCACGCAGGAGTCAGATATGGCCAAACACATGCACATCGGCGGCAACTTCCAGCTTGCAGAACAAGCGAGGATGTTTCAGGAGAGAGGGGTGGTGTATGTCAGACCGCGCTCACAGGATGTTGTAGAGACAATCAGGAAAGCCGGCAACAGATACAACGTGGTGGTTATGAATCCTGACGGTAATTTCGATGTCGAAGAGGTGCAACTCGAAGATGCAATCTGTATCAATCGGAGCGATACCGATGGACGGGAGAAGTTCTTTGAGTATGCCGGGAGCCCGGAACTGGAAATTATAAGCGTTGGTGTTTCAGACGGCATGTTGAAGAACCGTATGTCCGCGGATATCTGGACCGATCTGGCGATGTTTTTGCACATGATGTACAGCCGTCAGGGAAACGAAAGAGAAATCTCTTTCCTCGAATCGGACAACGCGTTTAACAACGGCCAATTGCTCAGAAGAAATATCCTCAATGCTGTGGCTGATCATCCCTACGAAAGCTTTGGGCATGACGCAGGTTTCTATCATTGGCTCAACACGCGGATGCATTTTCACAATTGTGTTGTCGATCGTATGGTGATGGGCAGACCCGGGCCGGAAGCAGAACCTATTGTAGATACGCCGGCACTGGATCCCGGGGAGTTGACGATCTATACCGAGCCGGCCCCTGAGATTGCTCACAAGCTCGTGGTAGAAGATCCGACCGGCAGGCTTGAACAGGTGATTGCGGGTGTCCCGGAGAAAGAGCGCGTCATGGCAACCGAGACGAGCGTTTTCCCCTATGCGGTTGTCAAATACGAGGGCTGTAATTACTTCCATACGCTGCAGGTCCACTGGGGGTATATCGGCAATCTGCTCGATGTGTATGCCAATCTGCAGGACGAACGTTTGAGCAAGTACGCAAGAGAAGCCTGCGAAGTCAAGGCCGGGATTGTCTCTGAATACGAATATTTTGAAGGCCTGGACATCGATATCCGGGGCATTATTAATGAGTTTGGTGACCGCTGCAACAATCCGTACCTCGGGCATCGCAACGAGTTCATCTGTCGTAACGGTACGGGCAAAATCATAGAGCGGGTGAAAGGCTCTTTGGTTGCTACCAACGGAGAGGTTGACAAGGGGATGTATGGTACCGTTGCATCGATCATCAGGGAAAAGACCCCGTTTCGTACCGGAGGCAGCGGGGAAGATACCAAATACTACGGGCGAAAGGATGACGGCAGTGAATACCTGATTGAGGACACTGATAGCTTCATTATGGAGACTATGACCGGTGTAGATGCCGCGACCGGTTGCGATGTGGTAAAGGCCAAAGTAGGGGAAATCCTCGAGCATGTCGGGCTCGGAGGCTTGAGTCCTCATCTTCAGAGCGGGATAGCGGAAGTTCTTTGTGACCTTTATAGGCGGTCTGCTCTGGCCGTTCTGGAAGACAGATACGGCGGCGCCTAATCGAAGTTCAGCACGATCTTCACCACCTCATCAGCATGATCCTTCCAGAACTCGAGCGCCTTCTCTCCGTCTCCGGCATCATACTCCTGCGAAATCAAGTCTTTGACGTTGATTCTACCGGCTGCGATGTGATCAATTACATCGGGGAACACATCACGGCTGTTGCGGCTGCCGATAATCGAGCCTTCTTTCTTCATGAGCGCGGTGGTGTCGATTCCGGTCGCATTCTTTGCCCAGCCGATGAGCACGATCCTGCCGGAGGCAGCCATGAGGTCAACCGCCTTGATGATGAGCTCGGACATACCGACAGCCTCGACTACCAACGTAGCCATATCTCCGCCGGAATAATCGGCTATCTTTTCATCGACATTTTCATTCAGCGAATTGATGAGATAATCAGCCCCCAACTTTTTTGCTCGCTCGAGGCTGTTGTCTTTGATATCGACCACGGCTGTTTTGGCGCCGTGCACTCTAGCAGCCTGCATTGCACCGAGGCCGATCGGCCCGGAACCTATAATGCAAACGAAATCATCCTTTGTCACCCGGCCGCGATTGACCACGGCATGATAACCGATGGTCATTGGCTCGGTGAGCGCGACTTCCTGCCAGGAGAGAGCCTTGGGCACCGGAAAAGCATTCTCCAGCGGGACATTGTAATACGCCTGTGCGGCGCCATCGACATGTACCCCCATGACCTT
>CAZHXC010000317.1:0-2731 GCA_964536145.1 uncultured Spirochaetales bacterium
CAAAATCGTCTTTTTCCTGCCTGGTCGTGGGACAGATGCGAAACTCGCAGCACGCATCACCATCCGGCAACGCCTGTGTGTGCACCATCTTGAACTCAGGGTTGTAAGCCATGTACTTCGCGGTGTCTACATAGCAGTAGAGTCGGCCAAGATCGGCCTCGCCGCGTTCCGCCCAGACTCTGCCCATGACGCACCCGTAAGCCCGCGAACGGCTCTCACCGTCAATCACTACCTTTTCTTTCCCCTGATGCATCCCGTATTTTGGAAGATCGCCGGCAGCGGCGTAATTCCCAGGAGACGGTTCGAGCCCCTGATCAATGACTTTCTCTCGTGCCTGCTCGCCTACCATACGGCCGTAATCCTTTATCGCCTTCAGGACAAGTTTCTTGCCGTCCTTCTCGCCAAGCTCGTCGATGAGGGTGCGGGCAAAAGCGAGGTGGAGCAACGCAAGACGCTCGCTCGTAAGCTCTACCTGGCGCTCTGCTTCTGCCAATGGAACCATATCTTCTTGTCGGGTCACGTATATCTCCTTATGCATCTATCTTCTGCTTATGCATGCGGGGGCCGGGCAAGTGCGCCGGGCCGCACATCTCTGACTGCTACGACGCCGGGCCTTCGATCAGTGACGGCTACAACGTTCGCAGGCGAACAGCTACTCGTAGAACATCCGCGACGAGACCGCTTGCCAGCCGTGTCCCTCGAAAGGATGCACCACATCAAGAGCGGATGAGCCAACGTTGGCCAGGTTGCCCTGATACGCCTCATAGGTGTTCTCGCCTGCGATGTAGATCCAGGGTACCTGCGTCGCCCAGATATTCTGGATTTCCTTCAGAGCGAGGTATCTTGCGGAAGAGGTTCCGGCCTCAAAATCGTCGGCTGTCTCCATTACCGTCGTCCATTCGAAGTTGAGAACATCTTCCCATTCTCCCGGTGGAACCGAAGTTTTGCCTGGCTCTCTTAAATGGTTGGCTCCATATGTCGGTATCACCGAATCCAACAGCGCGGGGTCCAGGACAGCATCCATGCTAACGCAGGCAAGCTGCCAATCGTAGCTGGTGTAGAGTCTATCGGATAACTCCGGAGTGGATACCGGCTGTACGGTTATGTCGATCCCTACGGCGTCGGCTTCCTCCGCGATGATATTGCACATCGACACAGCCTCGGTGTTTCCGGAGGGGACGATGAGCGTGAGTGAGATGTTATTCCCAAGGGAATCCTCACGTATAGTGTCGGCATCAGCCGAATCAATCCAGCCCTCATCATCGAGGAGCGTTTCAGCTGCTGCGGGCTTATATGTCGGGACCGTGGTCTCCACATCTGGCCAGTAATAGGGACTGTCGGGATGGATAGGCGAGTAGACCGCGCTCGCGTAACCGCCGTACGCCTCGGTGACGATTCTCGAGCGGTTTACGATGTGGGCGAGCGCCTTGCGGAAGTTTGTGTTTGTCAGCCAACTGAGCGCCGGTTCGGTTACGCCGCCGTCACCGTTCTCATCAGGGTTCTGATTGATAAAGAGAATCTGCATCTCACCGGGGCCCGTGTTGTATACCTGTGCGTCTGATCGGCTGATCAATCCCATGGTGTCCCCGGTCACCCTGCAGAGATCCGCATCGTCGGCGTTGAAAAGCTGTATTGAGTTACCCTGAATAAACATCACGGCCGTGAGATAGGGAAGCGGTATTCCGTTTGCGTCTTTTTCGAAGAAGTAACAATTCTTCCACAGCAGGACCGCCAATTCTCCGTCCTCTGTCGCCTCAGGCCCCGTCACAGGTCTGAACGGTCCGTTCCCTACAATCGTCTCAGAATCGATAGTCAGACCGTACAGCACATCCAATACGCCCAATCCGCTCGCATCTTGGTCGATAGCATCGCGAAAGACGTGCTCCGGGAGAGGTGGGATTGCCGCGATCTCCAGGATACTTCCGTAGGAACCGCTTGCTGAAACCATGTACTCGAGAGACGATATCTCGAGCCACGCTGTTGGCGCTCCGTTTACAGAAAGATCCCGCGCCACCATCACTTCTCCGCTCTGATACACATCCGCCGCAAATACAAAATCCGCTGCAGTCAGCGGCTCTCCATCGGACCAATAAAGATCGTCCCGCAGGACGACATTTACCGAGCTCCCGTCAGGCGCCAGCGTGAAGCTCTCAGCCAACGAAGCCTCCCACTCAAGCGTCACCGGGTTTCTTCGTATAGCCGGCTCATATACCAGGCTCAGCAGATCCATCTCAGGAGAGCCTTCTTCGGCATTCCATATCCTGAAATGGTTTGGTAGCGCAACCACCGGGACCTTGACTCCGAATCCGGCGGTCCCGATAGATTCCCAATCGGAGAGATCGTAGCGGGTTATATCGGTATCAAACCTCGCAAAAAGACCAAGGCTATCTTCGAGAACCACCACATAGGGATTTTCTGTTGTTTGCAGCACCCCGCCGTGAGAAGCGCCGTACCAGCCGGTGAAAACCGAGTTCGTCTCGGCAACAGCCTTGACTCTGACGGTCGCTCCAACCGGATATGCGCCGTCGGGTGTATTTGAATCCTCCGGGAGCGTACCCTCGCCGGTGCTGGTACCCGCGACGCCCGTTTCGAATATCACCCGGGGTCCCTGCACCCGGCTGCATCCGAGAAACAGTATTGATAATGAAACGAAGATGAGCAAAGCAAGAATCAATGAACGCATGTAAAACCTTCTCCTCAGGTGGTTGCAGAGTAACGTGCCGCCCTGCTT
>CAZHXC010000317.1:2741-4616 GCA_964536145.1 uncultured Spirochaetales bacterium
GAGGGTAACTGATTCACGCGGGCAGCTACTTCGCAGGAACGGTCCCAAGATCCAGCCGCATGCTGGTTTTCTCGACAATAATCCATCGTTTTTCAATGTAACGCAAGGGAAGGTGAAGCGACAATTCTCCGGTATCAGAAACGGCAACCACCTTAGCCACGGCATTGTCTCCATCAATCTGCATATTCTCGATTTTCCAGCTCTTGAAGCGCGAAAAAATCGTCCTATATGCGTCGCGTTCCGGAGGCTCGAGCCGGGTAAAAGCGGGAAAATAATCTGAAAGAGACTCCACATCGTCTGATGTGATCGATTGAAAGAAGCCGTCAACGGTATCGGCTATAACGTCCTGGTTATCCTTGCACGCTGAGAAGAGGGAAAGAAGAAGCAATATGGAGACGGAAGATACGATCCTCCGTCTCCAGGTGGAACTAATCGTTGTACTTAACAACTACGCCGCCGACTTTGGCCACAGCGGGGGCAAGTATAGAGCTGGTAACGCCGTTTATCAGCGCATTCACCAGAGTTACCTGGTACTCAACGGTGACGTTTACCGCAGCATCCCCTGTGTACCTGTCGATCTGACGCTGAATCGCATCATAAATCTTGTCATCCATGGCGGTTGCAGAATAGTTCGCGATGTTCGCTCCGCCGGAAGCCCCAAGGAACTCCCATACCGGCACTTCTATCTCAAACTCACCAACCGTTTGATATGACTGGATTTCGCTGGTGACCTGTATGCCTGAAAGCTTGAAAGTGGTACATGACGCCACGCTCAGAATCAGCAACAGACCTGCAAGGATGTAGAGGCCTTTTTTCATTATCTTCATTTTCCCTCCTTTGAATTGGCCACCTGATACGATACCGGATTTTTGACTTAGGTCAAGGAGGTAAGGACAAGAAAATAGCTAAGCGGGGTTGGGCCGGGCTTGAAACTATCAAGGGTCTTTGACGATAATGACGATGACCGCTCGCACGACGGCAGCGCCCGGTAACGGCCGGAGGCCATCCGGTGCGGTTAGACGCGACACAATGAGGAGGGGAAATGGCTGCAATCGGCATCATCGGTGGAAGCGGGCTCGAGAACCCGGATCTTTTCACCCACCCGCAAGAACACAGGATAGACACGCCCTTTGGACTACCATCGGCTCCACCGACAAGTGGAATGATCGAGGGAAAGGATGTGGTAATCCTCTCGCGTCACGGAAAGGCGCACACAGTTCCGCCAACCCAGGTCAACTTTCGAGCGAATATCCATGCTCTGAAAACCCTCGGATGTGGCTGCATACTTGCCACCACCGCGGTTGGCTCGCTTCGCGAGGAAATCCGGCGCGGCGACCTGGCTATTCTCGATCAATTTATCGACTTCACCAGGCGAAGGAGTGTCTCCTTCTACGAAGCGTTCGAGCCCCACACGCCGGTTCATGTATCGATGGCGGAGCCCTTCTCAAATGAGCTCAGATCACTGTTGATCGACGGCTGCACCGAGCTCGGCTACAGACATCACCCCCGGGCTACGGTGGTCACCATCGAAGGGCCCCGTTTTTCGACCAGAGCGGAATCCAACATGTTCAGAACATGGGGTGCGGATGTCATCAACATGTCGATAGCTCCGGAATGTGCTCTGGCAAACGAGGCGGAGATACCGTACGCGGCGGTGGCGATGAGCACTGACTACGACTGCTGGAAACAGGATGAAGAGCCGGTAACCTGGCAAGGGGTGCTCAAGATATTCTCTGAGAACGTTGAAAAGGTGACAAATCTTCTCACCCTCATCATACCAAGAATAGGGCTTTAGCAGGGGGCGGTCGTGCTTGTCAAAGGGATTCACAGGAAAACAGTTGCGTTTGAAAACGGACGGCTTGTTCTTGTAAACCA
>CAZHXC010000318.1:0-4611 GCA_964536145.1 uncultured Spirochaetales bacterium
ATGATCAGATTCTGCGGATCGGCCCGAGCCTTACAATAGGGTACTGCGCGCAAAACCAGGAGGTGTTCGATCCAAAGAAGAGCGTTCTCTCAGCGTTTATCGATCTTGGGACACAAAACAGGAAGGAGACCTTCAAGCTTCTCTCGAGGTTTCTTTTTGATTGGGAAGATCTGGACAAACGGATCGGATCGCTTTCAGGCGGGGAGATGAACAGGCTGCAGCTCGCGCGGTTGGAGGCGATAAAAGCCAACTTTCTCGTCCTCGACGAGCCGACAAACCATCTCGATGTGGGAAGCAAGGAAGCGATCGAGGAAGCCCTCGATGAGTTCAAAGGCACTCTCCTGGTTGTCTCGCATGACCGGTACTTCCTCGACAAAATAGCGGACATAGTGGTGGAGATCAAAGATGGCCGTCTGGAGGTATTCAACGGCAATTTCACCGCGTTCTGGAGAATGAAGAAGGCGGGCAAGACCGGAGGAGGCAGAGGTCGGGAGCTTGGAAAGCGCAGACAGGCCGCCGCTGAAAATGCGCGGAGGAGTGATCGCGGTGCGCGGCGGTCGGCGGGCGAGGTGTCACCGGGGGGGCTGTCACCGGCCGCAGGCGGGCTCTCCCCCGCAGCCGGCATCGAAACAAGAATAGAGAAGCTCGAAGCGGAGCGCGCGATGCTTGAAAGCCAAATCACCGCAGCGTTTTCCGCCGGCGACCATCAACGGGGCAGGAAGCTCTCTAACGATCTGGCCGACGTATCGAGGCTGATCGATAAGCTGTACGTCGAATGGGAGGAGTATGCGTGAGGCGCCAAAAGTACCGGGCGCGCGGCGCGTGAGACGCGGGTGGCTTGGCAGAACCCGCTTTCGATTGTACCTTTTTACCGTGAAGAAACTCATTACGGCATTGCTCGTCTGTCTGATACCGGAACTCGCAGCGGCCGAGAGCGGAGAAACCGTACAGGTAAGGCGCACACCTGAGGCGGTGCTGTCGGCGTTCCTCTACGCCTATCCGGACAAAATCGGGACAATTGATAAGGACGAGGACACCTGGACGGTACAGATCGGCGAGTCGGTTTTTCTGTGGGCCGGTGGACGGCTGATTCCAAAAGAGCTCAAGGCCGCGGTTGACGATTACACCGCCTACCCGTTTTACACCTATCATCTACAGCTCCCTCCGATAGTCGAGCTCTCTCCGGAAGAAAAGCAACGGCTCGAGGAACGAATTGCTCACCGGCAGGAAAACCCCTCTCGCCGCCATCCGGGGATATACAACGCAATCTGGAGAATCAAAGACGAGAAGACCGCCTGGAACCAGGCGAAGACGGCTTTCATATTCGGACACAAGCTGACGATTCACCGGGACCTGCTCGACGAATTGGGGGCAATCGAAGAAGAGCTGATGGCGCGCGCCGCGGTAGACAGGGAACTCCTCGCCTATATCGAATCTATCCGAAATGTCGAGGGGTATAGCTGGAGACGCATCGCTGAAACCGTTTCGTTGAGCTACCACTCCTACGGTGCCGCGATAGATTTCCTGCCGCGATCAACCGACGGCAAAGGCGTCTATTGGCTGTGGCAAAAGCAGTACGATACCGAATGGTACCGTCTTCCCTATGACCGGAGACACGCGCCGCCGGATTCATTCATCGAAGCGTTCGAACGCCGGGGGTTTATCTGGGGCGGGAAGTGGTTCTACTATGATACGATGCATTTCGAGTATCGGCCTGAAATACTTGCGCTGAACGGATGGCTCAGGGAAGAGCGGCCAAATCCTGTAACAGGCGTAGTCGAAACAGTCTGGCTCCCCCCCACTCCTCGCGGGGAGCGTTAAGAACCGCCGGCGGCGGAGTTGCCTGTGAGTTCGGTCGCCGGGCTGATGTCGAGGCTGCTGTGATACGCCCGGGAGCGCGCAATAAAACTTAGGAGACAAACATGCCGGACAAAAAGCCGAATATCATGTTTATCATGCCGGACCAGCTGCGCTATGATTTTCTCTCCTGCTACGGCGCGGATTTCATCGGGACCCCAAACATGGATCGTATCGCGGAAAAGGGGGTGCGCTTCAGCCGGGCATATTCGGAGCACCCGCTCTGTGTTCCCGCGCGGGTGGCGCTGATGACGGGAATGCATGCTACCCAAACCGGTGTGCTCGACAACGGCCAGTTCTTACGCGCCGATTATGCCGAGTGCGGTATCACACCCTGGGCACGGCTTATCTCCGGGGCGGGTTACTACACCGCCGCCATCGGCAAGATGCACTTCTATCCCTGGGACCTCCGTCTCGGTTTCCAGTACCGCTCAATCTGTGAGGACAAACGGTGGATCAAGATCCGTGACGACTACTACCACTTCCTGCGCGCGCGGGGCAAACGCAAGCTCCACGGCAATGAGCACGACGGGTATTTCGAAAACAAGGGCGCAATCGTCAACCGGCTGCCGTACGAAGAGCAGTGGGACTACTTTGTCGGTCAGGAAGCATCCCGATTTATCGACACCTACGGAAACGATGAGCCGTTTTTCATGATGGTCGGCTTCCCCGGACCCCATTGTCCCTATGATCCCGATAAACGTTTCCTCGACATGTTCGACCCGAAAGACATGCCCGATCCGATAATCGGCGTTGATGATGATGTCAAACGACTCCGGGAGGCTAACATAGAGGGTAATCTACTCCCCTGGAACGGTGTGGATCTCAGGAGCTGGACGGTGGAGCAACGGAAGAAGGTCCGGCAACACTACGCCGCGCTGGTCAAGCAGATCGATGAGCAGATCGGCGAGATATTCAAAGCGCTGGAGAGAACCGGTGAGTTGGACAATACCATCATCATCTTTGCCGCGGACCACGGCGATTATCTCGGAGATCACGACATGGCCGGCAAAGGTACGTTTTATGAGGCGTCTTCACACGTGCCGATGCTCGTCTACCTGCCCTGGGCTGAAGGCGGCAAGGTTTGCGACGATTTGGTATGTCTCTCAGATGTAACCGCCACGACTTTAGGCTTTGCGGGCATCGAGAGGCCGCCCTACTTTCACTCGCGGCCGTTGCCGGGTTTGGGCGTCGACGGCGAGGCCGGCACTGAGCGCGGCGGCCGGGCGGCGGGAGACCAGTCGGTTGGCGCCCGGGCGGCAGACGCCGAGCCCGGCCAGGTCGGCCGCGCCACCGCCGCCGAGCCTCGCCACCGAATATTCGGTGCGCTTGACGGTGTGTGGTGTATCTTTGACGGCAGGTACAAGCTCAGCAAGTTCGATACCGGGGACGTACACCTCTTTGACCTGGAGAACGATCCCCGGGAGCAACACAACCTTGCCGGCGATCCTCAGACCGCTGCCATCCAGGCGGACCTCGATGGTGACCTCACATCGAGAATCATGGCGGGGATTCGAACAGCCAACGGACCGCACCGGGTCTACTACAGCGATCTCTCCCAGCAGATCGATTTTGGCCGGGAGGGCTGGATTCGCCCGTTCCCGCGGCCCGTTCTCGAGGCGTACGAGTAACAGCGGCCGGCGTGCTCGACCGCCGAGAGTGGTGCGCGCGATCGTCCGACCCAACACGCGCAATCGGCTTAGCGAGACTCCCGTAATGCCGATTCGGCGGCAGCTACAATGTGGGCAGGCGAAATCTCATACAGCTCTTTCAACTCATCCACCGTCCCGGATTGGCCAAACTTGTCCCTCACGCCGACACGTTTCACCGGAACCGGGCAATGCTCACTCACGTATTCGGCTACCGCGCCGCCCAATCCACCTATGACGCTCGAATCCTCCACCGTCACAATGGCGCCGGTTTCTTCCGCCGCCTCTCTCACCGCATCTTCATCGAGCGGCTTTATGGTGTGCATATCGAGAAGACGGGCATTGATGCCTTTTTCCGACAGTGTCTTGACCGCTGAGAGCGCATCGGAAACGCATATGCCGGTGGCGATGATGGTGAGATCATTTCCGTCGGAGGCGCGAATTGCTTTGCCCAGCTCGAACGGTACATCCTCATCGTACAATCCGGGTACCGGTGTTGGCGAAAGCCTCAATGCGGCGGGACCTGCATGGGTATGGAGCGCCCTCGTTGCTTTTCGTACGGTCACCGCATCCGAGGGCGATACAAGCATCAGATTCGGGATTACCCGCATCACGGCGATCTCTTCTATGGTCTGGTGAGACCCCCCCATGAAACCCAAGAGCATGCCCGAGTTGCACAGGACAATTTTGACGTCAAGATCATCAAAACTCACGTTCTGCCGTATTTGATTGTGCGCCCGTCCTACCGCAAAAATACTGTGACAGTGGGTAAACGGTTTTTTCCCCGCAGCCGCGACGCCCGCCGCGGTGGTGATGAGGTTGGCCTCCGCGATGCCTACATCGATAATCCGGTCCGGGAGGTTGTTCTGCACATACTCGCCGGCGGCGCCTCGCGGGAAATCCGCATACAACAGAACGATATCCTCATCACTTGTTACGAGATCAAGCATGGCCTCATTGTAGGCCGCGTACATAGTTTCAGTTTTCATTTCAACACCGCCATTGCCTGTTCATACATCTCGTCGCTGATTGCGCTGAAATGCAGGTTTTTGTTCTCAAACTCAGGGACTCCCCTGCCCTTTACGGTACGGGCGATAATTGCGTG
>CAZHXC010000319.1:0-222 GCA_964536145.1 uncultured Spirochaetales bacterium
GAGGCGCTGAAACCGTAAAATCCAGAAAAAGCGCCCGTAGATCGGTGGTTGGTCCATAGCCGATGATTCCGGAGACTTTCACCTCCGGCGCATAGCTCTCTCGCAGATCGGCCGCCGCAAATGCCGCATGCCCACCCTGCGAGTAGCCTGCAAGAAAGACGTCCTCCCCCTTGATCGCCAGTGTTTCAATACGGGAGAATAGCTCTTCCACGGCACGAACCG
>CAZHXC010000319.1:232-4604 GCA_964536145.1 uncultured Spirochaetales bacterium
TCGGTCGACCTGAGGCTTTCTTGTTCTTGATGAGATCTTCAAATCCGATGTAGTCAGGAAGTACCCCTATTACACCCTGTCCGGCGTGACTGAGCACATGCGTGCGATACAGTCCCCAATGAATTCCGGCGATATGCTCTCTCGACGGTCTGCACGAATCGACCAGACCGGTGCTTCCCGGCCCAAACACGTAGAGGGGAAAGGATGTGCGGCGTTCCGGGACCGGAATGAAAACCTGAGAAATGATAACCGCATTCGAATCATCGACATCTTTCGTAGAGAAACGGAGCCAGTAGATGTCCACCGCATGCAGTGCCTCCGGCGTGGGCCCGCTCTCAAAAAGCTCCGCCGCCAGGGCGTCTATATCGGAACGCTGCAACCGGCCTTCATAACGGAAATCCACAATGAGAGAGAAAGCTGTAGAGGGAAAAACAAGAAAAAACGCGGCAGCTATACTAGCCCGCAGAAATACATATCCGACTTTCAAAATCATGGACGAGTCATCTTGGAAAGCAGTACTTTAGTACGAAGATGAAAAGAGATCAAGGTCTCAGTGGAAGGTCATATTACGCATTCCGGATCACGGCGATTGTGGTTCTGTTGACGGTGCCGGTATTCACTCCGGCCGGTGACACTCTCTACGGTCCCAAGAGTGACGGCAACAACGCCTACCTGCGTGTACTGAACGCTCTCGAGAGTGCTGAATCCGTAGAGGCATCGGTGGGAAGCGTCCGTTTTGGTCAGGTAGAGCTCGTCTCTCCGTACAAACCAATAAGCGCGGGAATCTACGTCCTGACCGCCGGGGATCATCAGGTAGAGCTTATCGCGCGACGCAGTGAATACCTCACCGCGGTAGTCAGAGCCGATGGGATCGAAGTAGAGAGCGATATCCGGCACAACGACCCTGCCCGTGCTCAACTCGTGCTCTACAATTATGGGCTCGACGGGTCCGTATCTCTCAGGACCGCAGACAACGGCGCGATGGTCATCGACCCGGTGTCGATGGGTGAGTCGAGAGCGATTGCGGTAAACGCCGTCCCGGTGGTGCTCGCGGTGGCTGCCGGCAAAGAGCAGTTTACCGCCCTTGAGAACCTTCAGCTCGAGCGCGGTCAATCCTACAGCGTTTTTGTATTGCCTCCGGGTGAGAAACCCAGAGTAGAGTGGACCACCGCCAAAGTCGCCTTCGAATGACACCGGGGCCGACGCGATGGTGTTCTCGAGTGCGGCATTTCTGTTTCTCTTTTTACCTGTCTTTCTGGGAATCTACTATCTCCTGCCGTTCAGATTAAGATCCGCATGGATTCTCGCCACAAGCTGGCTGTTTTACGCCTGGTGGAGAATAGATTTCCTGGCACTCATCGTGCTCACCACGATCTGGACCTACCTGATCGGCAAAACGGTCGCGGGCAAGCTGGAACGCTCCCCCGGGGCGGCGCGCGGGTACCTCACCCTCGGTGTGGTGCTGAATATCGGTGTTCTTGCGTATTTCAAGTACTTCAATTTTGGCGTTAACAGCCTGAACGCACTCCTCTCCTCCTTCCGCATACCACCGCTCGATGCGTGGCGCGTCATACTGCCAATCGGTATATCGTTCTACCTGTTTCAGGCGACGAGCTATCTCGTTGATCTATACCGGAAGGATGCGCCGCCGGCGAAGGATTACGTCAATCTCGCCGCCTTTATTTCACTGTTTCCGCAGCTCATTGCCGGGCCCATTCTCAGATATAAGAACATGGCAGACCAATTTGAGTACCGCGAACACACCATTGCCCGTCTATCGTCGGGTGCGGTCCGGTTTATGCGCGGCTTTTCCAAGAAGGTACTCATCGCCGACACCGTGGCCGTGATTGCCGATTCCGCCTTCCTGCTCTCCGCCCCTACGGTAGCGGACGCCTGGCTGGGGGCGCTCGCGTTCGGGATACAGCTCTACTTCGATTTTTCGGGTTATTCGGACATGGCTATCGGCCTCGGCAGGATGATCGGTTTCGAGTTTCCTGAAAACTTCGATTCACCCTACCGCTCCCGGAGCATTACCGAGTTCTGGCGGCGGTGGCACATCAGCCTCTCGAGCTGGCTGCGGGATTATCTCTACATCCCTCTCGGCGGCAGCCGGCGAGGCGCGGCGAGGACCTATATCAACCTTCTGCTGGTTATGACCCTGGGCGGTCTCTGGCATGGCGCTTCCTGGAGTTTTGTGGCCTGGGGGCTTTTTCACGGGCTGGTGCTCGTGTATGAGCGCAGGTTTGCCGGAGGCAAATCGCTGCTTCCGGGTGTGTTGGCATCGATCCGGACAACCGTGCTTGTCATGATCGGATGGGTGCTCTTTCGCGCGGAGACGATAGAGACGGCGTTTGTCATCTACGGAGGGATGATAGGCATCAACGGGTTCGCATTGAGCGATGAGCTTGCCTGGCAGCTTCCGCGGCTGTCGATTGCCGCCCTCGCGGTTGGAACGCTGATTACGCACCTTCCACTCGCCCGGCTGAAGCGTATCCTCCCTGACAAACCGTGGCTCTCCCTCAAGGTGGTACCAACAAACACCGGTGTCGTTCTCGTGTTTCTGCTGAGTTTGATGAAAATGCCGGCGGACAGTTTTTCGCCGTTTCTCTATTTTCGATTCTAGTGATGCTGCGATATGAAAGAAGAAACTGAAGAAAAATCAGGCGTACGGCCCCGCATTCCGGCACTCTTCATGTTGTTTCTGCTCCTTGCCGGCGGGATTGCCTCGGTGCCCACCGTCATCCGCATAGCACCTTACCTCCGGGAAGAGGTCGGCGAACAAAAGATCATCGCCGGTGGATGGAGCGAGTCATTCGAAGAGCAGTTTGGCCAAGCGGTGCCGTTGCAGGAAGTCTCGAGGTCAATCTGGGGAGCTATTCGTTACCTGGTGTTCAATGAAGGTTCAAGTGGTGTGCTGGTGGGAGCAGATGACTGGCTGTTCACCACCGAGGAGTATGAAGTATCTCCGGAATACATGCGCAACATCCTCCGCAATGTGGATTTTATTGCACGAGTGAAAGATCGCCTTGAAAAAAAGGGGATCCGTCTCATCGTGGCGCTGATTCCCGCAAAGGCACGGGTGTACCCCGATGCCGCCCCGCATGCACTCCCGGAAGCGGCTCAAAGCCGTTACACCGATTTTCGTAACAGGCTTCTGGAATTGAATATCCCGGCGCCGGATATCCTCTCTTCCTTGCAGGATGCAAAAACAGGTGCCCCGGTCTACCTGCGGACGGACACCCACTGGACACCCGCCGGTGCGCGGGCGGCGGCCGCTGCCATCTCCTCTCATATGGAAAACGCCTCCCCTCCAATAGAAGTGCAAAAGAGCTCGTTCGCGCTCGAGACGGGAGAGAAGATTCAGATTCGCGGAGATCTTGTCTCGTTTCTCGGTCTTGGGCTGTTTGAACGCGTCGGCCCGGATGAAGAGACAATCAGGCCATACTCCGCTAAGCCGGATGCGTCTGCATCCCTTGATCTCTTTGGGGACCCTGTCATTCCGGTTGCGGTGGTCGGCACCAGCTACAGCGCCGATTCCCGGTGGAGTTTTGTAGAAGCCCTGAAAATCGAGTTGCAATCAGACGTGCTTTCAGTAGCTACCGAGGGAGAGGGCCCATTTGCACCGATGTCGGAATATCTCGAAAGTGAAACCATTGTGGATGTACCGCCTCAGCTTGTTGTCTGGGAAATACCCGCGCGGTACGTCACGCTTGATTGGGAAATCACGGGATAGAAGACGGCGCACAAAAAGCGCGCACACTGTCTATAACGATCAGCCTATCCATGTCTTGACAAGCGATTCTGTTATAATATATATATACCTCGGCTAACTAAGTATATCGTCATCCTATGCTGAGCAAGAAAAACGGAAGCTCAAGAATGACCGTACTCCTGTTCATAGGCACCCTTTATTTTCTCATTCTGTCAATTTCGAATGTTCTATGGCTCCGGTTCAGTTCGTTTAAGCCTCGTATTTTCAACGGCGCCAAAGTCTCGGTGCTCATTCCCGCAAGAAATGAAGAACGGAACATCGGCCGATGTCTCGACTCGCTGCTGTCGCAGAGCTATACGAATTACGAGATCATCGTGCTCGACGACCAATCTTCGGATCGCACATGGGAGATCATCACGGAATACGGGCGTAAACACCCGGGCGTGATAAAGGTGGCGAGTGGAAGCCGTCTTCCTGATGATTGCTGGACCGGCAAAGCCTACGCTATGCAGCAACTGTCAAAACTCGCAACCGGGAACTACCTCTTTTTCACAGACGCCGACACGATTCACCATGAGCACTCTGTGGCATGGGCGGTGAACAACATGGAACATCATCGGGTCGATCTCCTCTCCGGGTATGTCTTTCAGGAACTGAAAA
>CAZHXC010000320.1:0-3893 GCA_964536145.1 uncultured Spirochaetales bacterium
GAAGAAAAAATACGGACCCGATGTGACCACGGACCAGATCATGCGGTTTGCCTTCAAAGTTGCGGTAAACCGGATGACCCCGGCTCACCTGAAGAAAAAGAAATGAAACTCGCCGGAACAATACGGCCGCCGTTTTTGATTTTGGGACCTGTCTGTGTGCTGCCGGGCATCGCAACCGCCCGGGCTACAGGAACACCGCTGGTCTGGTGGGAGGTTCTCCTCATTGTCCTGGGTGCCGTCTGTGCCCACATAGCCGTCAACGTATTCAATGAGTACCAGGATTTCAAGAGCGGACTTGACGCAAAAACCACAAGGACTCCCTTCAGCGGAGGAAGCGGAACATTGCAGGCCCATCCGTCACTCGAAAAACCGGCGCTCCTGCTGGGCATTGCAGCAACGGCGGCCACAGCCGGCATCGGCCTCTACTTCGTACTCGCCGGACAGTTGCTTCTGCTTGCTATCGGTGGTGCAGGTATCGTTACAATTGCTCTCTACACCCCGTGGATAGTCAGAAGTCCAATCGTTTGCCTGCTTGCGCCGGGTCTTGGGTTTGGTACGTGCATGGTGTTGGGAGCGCACGTTGCTCTCGGTGCACCGATTACCTGGGGGGCCGTTGTCGCCTCCGTTGTGCCGTTTTTTCTGGTGAACAATCTGCTGCTCTTGAATCAATTTCCGGATATCGAGCAGGATAAGTCTGTCGGCAGGAAGAACATCCTGATTGCCCACGGCCGGAAAACCGGGATTGCCGTTTACGGCCTCTTTCTCGCGCTCTGTTACGCGGCAATAGGGGCCGGAGCCGCAGCAGGCATCCTGCCGGCATGGAGCCTTTTGGGATTGCTGACGGTTCCCGGTGCGGTGGCGGCGGTCCTCGGGGCGTCCCGTCACCACTCCGATATCGAGAAACTCATCCCGGTACTCGGCCTCAACGTGCTCGTGGTAAACCTCACCCCGGTACTGATGGCGGTAGGAATACTCATCGGCTAACGCCGATATCGCACCACCTATTCTTCCAAAGAGGGGAATGAGGGCGGTTCATTCGGGTTGAAGCCTCCCTCTACTATTTTCCCGCCGCGATAACGAAGCACGGTTTTCTGAAGCGGATTATTCTTCACCCGGAACTCCTCCTCTCCAAATGCAACCACCGACTTTGGATATGCAGTGCTCTCTATCACGGCGACCGTAGATTCCGCAGGCACCAGTTTCGTCCGCTCGGCGGCGAGACGTCTTTTCTTTTCATGAACCGTTAATTCGAGCTTCCGGATTTCCTCCGAAAGCCTCTCGTGGATCATTTTGTACTTCTCGGTATCCATATTTTCGCGGGCTTTTTTCAAACCGGCGTTCTTACGACGTAGTTCATCAAGCTCGAGAACCAGCTCCTCCATTTCTTTCTTCAGCTGAATGAAGGCGTTGAGTTTCGCCGGCTCGATACCGATGGATACTCTCGTTTGCACCTCAGAGGGGCTGCCAAGCTGCTTGCACCAGACGTTTCCCGCAACCACACCGTTCCCGCCAAGAAACTCACCCCGCTTCCCCCGCATGATAAGATCGCCTTCCGTCACAAAATCGGTATGCATGAGCAACTCATCGACAATCAGGTTACCGCCGCAGGAGACCCGGGCATTCTCTATGAACTTGGCCCGTATCGTGGCGCCGGCGCGGACCGTGCCCGCGCCATCCCCGTTCATACCACCGCGAAGATGCACATCCCGTCCGGCTTTGACTGATGCGCGGCCAAGGCACTCGCCTATTTCAATGATTCCTTCAGCCTCGACTACAAATCCGTCAGCCACGGTTTCCCGGACAACCACGGCGCCGTCAAAGGTGATGTTCCCGGTTTCATAATCCACCCGCTGCACCTCTACCACCGGCTCGATGCACACCGCATTTCCTTTCACATAGGCATTTCCGTCGATGAGTGCGATAATCTTGTCACCGGACCTGGAGAAAGCGGTGTTTTTGCCGGCTTTCACGGGTTTTTCCTTGGGTGTTGGAGGAGGTGTGATCTCCTCACCGGCAACATTCATACCCGGCGCGGGGTCCTCGGCGGCAAGAATGGTTGCAAGAACGTCATCCTTTTTCCGGTTCTGGATGAAATTCAGTTCCTTTAAATCCACACTGCCGTCTTCATGAAAGATATAGGGCTTCCCCGGATCATGTACAAAAGAAAACACGGTTCTTGTGGGCAACCCGGCTTTTGGTACCCGGCCCCGCGCCACGGTGATATCGGTATCGTAGATTTCTTCCGATATTGCGCGGGATATCGCGGAGTCGTCTATCCCCCAGACAACACCGGCTTCAGAAAGCTGCTGCCTGATATCTTCGAGGGTGGGAATGCTGCCTCCCTTTTTTGGGGCGCTGAGTCTTAACGTCGTGGACATGAGATCGGGTGCAACCGATATTTCAACTTTGGACATCAGATCGGCCCCGTGCGGCCATTCGATCAATCTGACCGCGATGCCTTCAGATTTGCTCACCACTTCCGCGACCGTATCCGCACAGATTGTAGATATGCCGAGAATTTTCATCCGATTTATGACATCTTCAATGTATACCGGCCGGCCGGCGCCTTCCGGCGGGTACACGGTGAGATAGGCCGAGCCCGCACGGTATTCGAGAAGAAATGAACCATTTCTGTCAGGCATACGCTGCGCACCTCTGGCGTTTTAGTGTAGTCTATGCCGGTATAGACGGCAACCCGACCACACAACTTGACCGTACACGCCGGCTGCAGAAATCAACATGGTTTTTCAAGGAGCATACGTTGCATACCGATCGTGGCGTCATACGAAGAGTCCGCCACACAGAGACAGGGCAAGTGAGCTCTCTCATACAAAACACCCTGCTCATCTCAAACAGTCTCGACTACGATATCCGGGTGATCATGAATCTATCCCGGCAATACTCACATGAAAATGTCCGTGAAATGGCGGAACGACGCGAGATGTATGTGCATCTTTCGGGCTCGGCCATAGACGGAACGGTAAGCCTGAAAGGCAACACGATCTACGCCTTCTTTGTAGCCCCGGATAAACAGGGAAGCGGCATCGGCACAAGACTTCTCGCCTATGTTGAGGACGTTGCAGAAAGAGAGGGAATGCATGAGCTTACGGTTGACGCAAGCATTACTGCGGCTGATTTTTATGCGAACCACGGATACAGGATCGTCAGAAGAGAGTGGAACGGGTCATACGGTACGGTTATTACAATGAAAAAGGCACTGTAGACCTACTGCAGACCTGGGGGGGGGGCGGAAAATAGTAAGGGAAACACCGACCCGTGAGGCGGCCTCCCTGTTGGAAGACGCCTCGGGTCGTTATGTTGTACTTCTAGAAATCTCCGGAACGACGTGGCTTGCTGTTTGCTACGTTTACACGAAGATTCCTGCCATCAAGCTCCTTTCCATCGAGAGCCGAAATAGCCGCATCAGCGGCGTTTTCATCCTGCATTTCTACAAAACCGAAACCTCTCGATCTTCCGGTATACCTGTCTGTAACGATGACGGCGGAAATTACTTCACCGAATTGAGCAAACGTATCGCTCAAACTGTCCTCTGTTGTCGAAAAACTCAAATTCCCGACGTAAATCTTCTTTGCCATTTTCACTTCCTTAAGCGATGCTACCTTCTCCTCTGGTAACGCATCATGAGTTGTTAATGTGGTTCAATTATCTGGCGGCAGGTAAATAATTGCAGGGGGATTCAATTCGAAGCAGGATGCAACTTGACTTTAACACTAGCGGCCGACTAATTAGAACACTTTACCGATAGCTTGGATTACGATTCACGCTCTATCGGTATCAAACATTGTCCCTATAGTAGCGGCAATTGTCGCGCAGGTCAACAAAAAAAACATCTTAACAGAGCAGGACGCACTTTCCGCCCGGCTTTCCACAGG
>CAZHXC010000320.1:3903-4603 GCA_964536145.1 uncultured Spirochaetales bacterium
GATTCGGATCACTGTATATTGGAAGAACCGGAAGTTTTGGAGATGGCGCAAAATAAAAAAGTCAAACCAGATGAGCCGAGGACCTCGCCGTTTGGCAGAAAACTCCTTGATGACCTTCGGAAGGCGGGAGACACCGGGCTGAACGCCATGGACTTGAAGGTTCCGGGAGCAAAAAAAGAGCTCCAAAAGCTCTGTAAGCTCGGATACGCCCTCCCCCTCGACAATTCGGCCTATATCTCGATGGAAACTTACGAAAAACATGCGCGCGCCATCCTTCGCAATCGTAAACCGGATGAGCAGTTCAGCATTGGTGATGCGAGAGAAAATACCGGGCTTTCCCGTAAGTTTCTGTTGCCAATTCTCAATCGTATGGAGCGTGAGGGATACCTGAGGAGGGAGGGCAATAGCCGGGTAGTCACCCGGAACGACGGACCGGAGCGATGAAGCAGGAGGGAAACGGGACACCGGTATGTGAAGACCGCGGTAAGCTCGCGGTAATTGACCCTGAAAACGTGAGAACGATCATTGTCGCGGGTGATATTCACGGAGACCTTCAGGCTTTCAAACGTATCAATTCGCTTCTTGGCCCTGAAGATCTGGCGATATTTCTTGGAGATTATGCCGATCGTGGTCCATCGGGCCTGGAAGTGTTGGAAGGGCTCATAGAACTCTCTCAAAAAAAGACCGGCGGAAGGATTAT
>CAZHXC010000321.1:0-4575 GCA_964536145.1 uncultured Spirochaetales bacterium
TCTCCATCGATTCGGTGCGGGATTTCAGGGAGCTCACCGAGATAAAGATCAAGGCGGGCGTCACCGGGCTGTTCATGATCGGGGGCGGTGTGCCCAAAAACTTCATCCAGGATACGGTGATCTGCGCGGAAGTGCTCGGTCACGACGTCCCGATGCACGCCTACGCCGTTCAGATAACCGTGGCCGATGTCCGTGACGGCGCCTGTTCAAGCTCGACTCTCAAAGAGGCCAATTCCTGGGGCAAAGTCGCAGACACCGCAACGCAGATGGTATATGCTGAAGCATCATCCGTCCTTCCGTTGATTGCCAGTTACGCCTATCACGAAGGCTCGTGGCAGCGGAGGGAACCTCGTCGTTGGGCGAGAATATTTGATGCGTGAGGTGAACCATGAAAGCAATCGTAAAACAGAACGCGGCACCCGGCGCTGAGTATACCGATGTAAAAGACCCGGAGCCGGGCGCTAAAGATGTAATCATCGAGGTAAAGGCCACCGCCATATGCGGTACCGATATTCACATCTATGACTGGACCCAGTACGCCATAGATCGTATCAAACCGCCGATGATCTTTGGACATGAGGTGTGCGGTGATGTGGTCGAGGTGGGGAGCCAGGTTGATACGGTGCAGAAGGGCGACAGAGTGGCGGTGGAAACCCACATACCCTGCGGCGTCTGCTTTCAATGTCAGACGGGGAACCAGCATATTTGCGAACGGATGGCAATCGTGGGCGTCCACACCGCCGGCGTTTTCTCAGACTACGCCAAAATACCGGCGGTTTGCTGCTGGAAAGTACCAAAGGATTTTGACCCTGATCTTGGGGCGATACTCGAGCCTATCGGTGTGGCCGTACACGGCATTCTCGAAGGAGAGGTCAACGGGCTGAACGTGGCCGTCTTCGGCTGCGGTCCAATCGGTCTTTTCGGCATCGGTGCAATTCACGCCCTGGGGGCGAGCAAGATTTTCGCCCTCGAGCCCAACCGGACCAGGCTCGAGATGGCGCCTCAGTTCGCCCCGGACGCGGTGCTGATCGACCCGGTCAAAGAAGATGCAGTCAAGATTATCAAAGATGCAACCGGAGGGCGCGGGGCCGACGTAGTTATCGAGCTGAGCGGCTCTCCCGCCGGCGTCAAACAGGCCTTTCAGGTTCTCCGGCTCGGCGGCCGTGTAGGCTTGGTGGGACTTCCTTCAGAACCGATAACCCTCGATGCGCCCACCGACATTATCTACAAAGAGGCAAAGATTTTCGGCACCACCGGCCGCCGGATGTGGGACACCTGGTGGCAGGTTCAGGGGCTTCTGGACTCAGGGAAGTTCGACCCGATGCCCGCGGTGACACACCGCATGAAGCTTGCTGAAATAGGCAAAGGCATCGAGTTGGCCAGGAGCGGCCAGGCGGGAAAAGTGTTGCTGTATCCCTAAGAGGCAACCCTGAGCCTCCTTGCCCCCGCGCAACCCGTGACGCTATACTATAGGCACAGGGTAAGAAATGAGCCGCGCATTTGTAAGTGAATCAGACAGCGATTTTGAAGAGGATGATGTTCCTGAAATAAAGAATCCGCTGCCGCCGGGGAAGAAAAACCTGATGACACCTGCCGGTGCGGTGCGCCTGCAGGAGAAGTTGCGCCTGCTCACTGAAGAGAAGCGGCCAAAGGCGGCCGCAAAGGTGAGCCGGCTTACCTCAGACGGCGGGATGGATCGCGACGAGCTTGCCCGCGAGCGGACCCGGTTACGGCAAATAGACCGCCGGATAGAGTACCTGAGCGCTTTGATGCAGAGCCTCGAGGTTGTGGACCCCGCAGGCCAGGATCACAGCCGGGTGTTTTTTGGCGCAGAGGTGACCGTGCGTGATGAAGAGGGTGCGAAAGAAAGTTACCGGATTGTCGGCGTAGAGGAGAGCGATCCGGCGGAAGGGCTCTTGAGCTGGATAAGCCCTCTTGCTAAAGCGCTGATCGGCGCCCGGGTGGGTGACACGGTGGAGTTGAACCTGCCGGCCGGCCGGCGTCTTCTGACTATCCTGAGCATCGACTATCCCGCCGCTTGAGCCGCGGCAACGCTACGGTCTCTCAACAACCTCGTGCGTCTTAATGTAGTCCGGGTCAATAACCACACCAAGCCCCGAACCCGTCGGTGCTTTGATAATACCGCCGACGCTTTCGAACTTATCACCTTTGCTTTCGATAGGAATGATGGTGCCGTTTGCATCGGTGGTCTCGAACATCTTGAACTCGTGATACTTTTCCGCCGCGGGACATACCGATACCATATGGAGCATATAGAGGAAACCGAGACCGCCGCCTGAAATATGCGGCGTAGTGCGCAACCCCGCAGCCTCCGCCATGCGAGCCACCATCATGGTGCGGATCATACCGCCAAAATAAAAGACATCCGGCTGGAGAATCTGGAAGACTTCGTTGCCGGCAAGATAGCGGAAGGCGTGCAGACCAAACTCCTCCTCGCCGCCGGCCATCGGAATATCGAGGGCCTGTTCCACCGTCTTCTGCTCCTCATACCAGTCCCAGGGAACCGGTTCCTCATACCAGTAGTAGTTGTACTCCTCGAGGATCTTGCCGATGCGGATCGCTTCATTGACCGAGTATGATCCGTTGCCGTCTATCATCAGCACCATCTCATCGCCAAGTACCTCCCTGGCCATCCGGATCAGCTTTTCGGTCCGTCCGGGCGCGTTGTCAATATCCGATGCGAGGTTGTCGCCGCGGCCCGCCCGCAATTTGACCGCCTTTGCCTCGGTTTTCACAACATCCTGCCGCATCAACTCGAGGGACACTTCGGGTTCTTCCTTCCTGAACTTTTCGAGATGATGCCCGAGATAAATAGGTATATCAGGGAGCAACAGCTCACCAATCAGCAGCCCCGCCGGCTTGTCGGCGATAATGCCCAACATATCGAGAATCGCAAACTCGAGGGCAGCCAGCTGCACGCAAAAGGGTATTCCCTGCACCTTGACGCTCGATTCGGATACCTCGTAGATTAACCGGTCGATATCCCGGGCATCCTTGCCGGTAAAAAACGGCGCAATGCGATCAACAAACACCGGGTAACTCTGCTTTGATATGAACGGATGGCCAACCGATATCCCCTCAACTCCGTCCTTTGAGCGTACCCTGCAGATGGTGTTTGCCCGGTCCCGGAGCAGCTCGATCGATTCGATGATCACCGGTTCACTAAACAGCTCTCTCTTCAGCACCGGTCTTTTGAGCACCTCGTCCAATACAGCGTAGTCGATTTTCATTGCCTACCCGCCTCTGTTGATTTGCCTATTGAAATCTCATTATATCGATACCGTGGAGATGATCAATAAAGTGTGGGAGCCGCGGTGAACGTGGATGCAAGGTCTTTTGCATAGCGATATAGCCGTGTATAATATCTCTCCAAAATATAAAAAAACAAATTTATTATACTCAAAGGAAGCGATATGCTGAACGAGACGCAGAAGGATGACCTGCACGCATCGGAAACCAATTCACCTTCCCATTACGTCGGGATTGGCGCATCAGCCGGTGGCCTTGAAGCAATCGAAACGTTCTTCAAGCACATGCCCTCCGGCTCCAATCTGGCGTTTATTGTCATCCAGCACCTCTCCCCGGATCACAAGAGCCTCATGGTTGAGCTTCTTTCAAAAAGGACCGACATGGGGGTACACAGGGCCGAGGACGGCATGGAGGTGAAAGCCAACCATGTATACCTGATTCCGCCCAAGAAAGACCTGACCATCTTTCACGGCAAGCTGTTACTGAAGGACCAGGATCATGAACACAGGATTAACCTTCCTATAGATATTTTCCTCCGCTCGCTGGCTGAAGATCAAGCGGAAAAGGCGGTGGCAATCATACTGTCGGGCACCGGCAGCGATGGAACCCGGGGAGTGCGGGCCATCAAGGAAGCCAACGGCATGGTAATGGTCCAACAGGAGGATACCGCCAGATTTGACGGTATGCCAAAAGCGGCGATATCCACCGGTGTCGCTGATTTCATCCTGCCCCCTGAGCAGATGCCCAAAGAGCTGCTCGCCTACGCCAAGCATCCGTTTGAATCGGGCAAAAACCGCTCCGCCCATTCTCTCGAGGGCCAAGACAGCCTGACGAAGATTTTCTCAGAGCTCAGGGAGAAGACCCGGGTGGACTTTACCTTCTACAAGCCGAGCACCATCCCCCGGCGGATCGAGCGCCGCATTGCGGTCACCCAATCGAGCGACATCGATCAGTACACCCATTACTTAACCGAACATCCGGAAGAAGTTACGGCGCTTTACCGCGAGCTGCTTATTGGAGTAACGAGTTTTTTCCGGGACCCCGCCGTCTGGAAGGTACTGGAGGAGGAGGCGTTGCCCGCGCTGATCAGACGCACCGAGCACAAAGAGCTCCGGTGCTGGGTGGCGGGGTGTTCCACAGGCGAGGAGGCTTACTCCCTGGCGATCATTCTCAGGGAAACAATGGAAAAACTGGAGACTAATCGGGAGATAAAAATATTTGCAACTGATATCGACCAGAACGCGATTGTGGCAGCCGGAACAGGCGTGTACCCTGAAAGCATCGCCGCCGACCTCTCCCCCAAAC
>CAZHXC010000322.1:0-4569 GCA_964536145.1 uncultured Spirochaetales bacterium
ATGTGGCGGGTAAGCAACAACCGGAGATCCTCTTCAGATTTCGCGTTTCGGAACTTCTCTGCGGTTTGATTGTCCATCAGCATCCGTGAAAGCGCTGAGAGAAGCTGTATGTGCCGGTTCCGTTCCTTTTGCGGTCCCACAATAAACGCAAAGATGTGTGAGGGCTTTCCGTCAGCCGATTGGAAGTCGACTCCACCCGGAACAAGCAGGATACCCGCGATAAACTCCTCGGCCTTTTCCACCGCGCAGTGCGGGAGAGCTATCCCGTTTTCAAATCCGGTTGAGCCTACCTCTTCCCGGCTTTTCAACTCCTCAAAGATCTCGCCCGAATCATAGGCCGGCAGGAGTTTGCTCTCCTCAACAATATCGGCGATCTTCTGAAGTACCTCATCCTTTGTGCTGAGGCCTCGAGCGATCCGTACGCATGATTCGCGAAATGCGTCCAACAGATTCATGGGGCTATCCTCCATCGTTCTTTATTCATTTCATAGTCGGCACGTATCAGCGCGGAAATCACCTCGTCCGCGGAATCGGCCGCTTTAAACCGTTCGATGAGCTCCTCGTTCTGCAGCATTGATGTCAGTTTAGACATCAGCCGCAGATGCACCGTCTCACTGTCGGTACTCAGGATGAAAAACAGATAGGTTTTTCCTGAGTCAGCCGCCTCGAAGTCCGTCCCCTCGGGACAGATACCGATGATGAGCGCGGGACCGGCTATGGGGTTTTCCTTCGGGTTCCGGAGGTGGGGGAGCGCAATCCCGCTGCCTATGGCGGTAGAGAAAGCCTCCTCCCGCTCGATCAAACCGTCAAGAAAACGTTTGGAGTCTTTGATGATTCCTCGTTCCGCGAGAGGTTCGATGAGCTGAGAAAGAACGGCCTGCTTTGTTCCCGGGCGAATGTCGGTGATGATAAACTCAGGAGCAACGAGTCTGGAGAGCTGGATGCTGTCCACGTCCTTCTCCACGAGCTTTGCCAAATCGTTTCTTGGTACCACCTGCATCCGTGAAAGAAGCCAATCGTCTATGACCGGCCGCACAAATCGCCACTGCCCGCCTATCTTTGCGCAGGGGATCTTGTTGGCGTGTACCATTCTTAGTACGGTTTTTTTCGCGATTTTCAGGTAATCGGCCACCTCTGCCAGGGTCATAATGGGATGTTCTGGATAATTTTGTACCTTATTGTCCATTTCTGTCTACCCATGAAGTGTATCCCTTCCTGATGCGCTCGTCAATATTTTTTTTAGACGCATCGGATTATTTACAATCACAGACTATTGAAGTCGGTGGAGGTGGGTATTCTTGCCGACGGTGGTCTCGATTTCATGAGGCTGGGAGTAGGCCAGGCGCGGCGAGGCCGGCTCGAAAAGGAAGATGTGATCAACACGCGTTCGTGGAAAGAGTTGCAGAAGCTTCTCGAGCGGCGCTGAAGACCGCACGGAACTCGCAGGGGCCGCGGACCGACAATTGCAGGCGCGCTTAACCTGAAATAGGTTGCCAAATAATCGAAATAGACTATTTCTCCATATACACCCCCACCGATACACTTGACCACATATGGATGAAGTTGCCGTAGTATATCCGAATCTTCAGATTATTGGTGATCCGACGTTCCATCGGACCGCGAGATTACAACAAGTCGATGTAAGAAAGTCAACTCGAATGGTTACCCAACAAACCGTCGGACCCGCGAGATTACAACAAGTCGATGTAAAAAAGTTCATTTCAAAAAGTAGCAACACTGCGGCTTCGCGTCGGATCACCAACTCATATTGGCTGTAAAAAAGGGAGGTTCAGTATGAAAAAGTTTCTTATCATAATTTTGGCGCTTCTTGTGGGGGCCGGGCTTTTTGCCAAAGGTGTTCCTGAGGAGGAAGAGTCTTTGGAGGACGTTGCAGGCTCAGGGGTACCATATAAGGCGCCCATCGATATCGGTACGAAGAACTTCACCGAACAGTTTATCGCCGGCAACATGATGGCGATTCTGTTGGAGGACCGGGGATACGACGTTAACCTGAGGACCGGTATGATTACTACGGTATTGCGTGAGGCACTCGAAAATGGCGATGTCGATCTGTGTATGGAGTACACCGGTACGATGTGGTTGACCCACACGCAGCACGAGTATCAGGGAGCAAGTCCCCGGGAGATGTTTGAGCAGGTCCAGGCGAGTGATGCGGAGAGAGGAATCGTCTGGGTTGAACCGCCCATCTGGTGTAACAACACCTACGTCATCGTCGTAACCAGCGATTTGGCCGAAGAAGAAAACCTGGAAACGCTTTCTGATTTTGCCGAATACGTCAATGCGAACAATGGTGAGGTGGCTATTTCGACATCCCTCGAGTTTGCAAGCCGCCCTGACGGTCTTCCCGCTCTGGAAGAGCTCTACGGCTTTGATATCAAGGATGATTACGTGACTTCGGTGACCGCGGGACTGCAGAACACCTATCTCATCGAGGGAGACGTCAATGCAACTGTGGCCTTTGGCACGGACTCGGTAATTGCCAAATACAATTGGGTACCACTGCAGGATGACAAGTCCTTCTGGCCCCCGTACGACCTTGCGCCGAACACCCGCATCGAAGTGCTCGAAGCGGAAGCAAACGACGGACTCGAGGACGTGCTGATAGAGCTGGTCCAGGCCTTTCCGAGTGACCCTGCGGCGGCAAGGGAGGAGATGATCAGTCTCAACGCGCAGGTCGATGTTGACAAGATGGAACCTGAAGAGGTTGCCATGAACTGGCTCGAAGAAAAAGGATTGATAGACTAAAAGCAGCTCGTGGATACTGTAGTTCATTTGTTATGAAGAAAAGGGTCGGCGCGAGCCGGCCTTTTTCGTATCGGGTGCGCCCGGCGGGGTGCACCTTGAGTGAGAGGAATACATGCTTAAGGACGTTTGGTACTACCTTATCAATTATCCGGACAACCTAATCGGTTGGATAATCGAGCATTTCTATATTATTGCCGTCGCCAATGCTATGGCCACGGTGATTGGTGTCGGTATCGGTATCTTCATAGCCGGGAGAGGCCGGGAACGCATAGCGGATGTGGTGCTCTACTTTGCGAGCATCATGATGACCGTGCCCTCCCTGGCGCTGTACGGGATACTCATGGGGGTGTTGCACCTTCTCATGCTGCCGTCGGTGGGGTTCTTGCCCGTGGTTGTTGCCCTTACCCTGTACGGACTCTTGCCGATCATCAGAAACACATACACTGCTATTCGGGAGGTGCCTCCACCGATTATCGAAGCGGGGCGTGGTATGGGAATGAGCGAGCGGCAGCTTCTCATCCGCGTCAAGCTTCCGCTGGCGGTGCCCGTCATCATGGCGGGCTTGAGACAGGCGATAGTGATGAATATCGGAATTGCCGCGATCGGGTCGTATATCGGGGCAGGAGGTTTGGGACAGCCCATTTTCAGGGGCATTGCAAACAGCCGGCCGGATCTGATCTTGCTCGGAGCTATAGCTGTTTCGGTTATCGCAATCATTGTTGATCTCATTATGGGAAGAGTGGAGTGGCTTACCACTCCAAAAGGTTTACGATCGAGGAAGGGCTCATGATTAAATTAGTTGATGTGTGCAAGACCTATGACGACGGCACCGAGGCGGTCAGGGATCTCACGATCGAGGTCAATGAAGGCGAGTTCTGTGTGTTTCTCGGACCATCCGGGTGCGGAAAAACGACAAGTTTGAAAATGATCAATCGCCTGATTCCGATTACTTCGGGGAATATCTATATTAACGGCGAGGATGTTCTCAAGCAGAACGTCAACGAGCTCCGCAGGGGGATTGGCTATGCCATTCAGAATATCGGCCTCTTTCCCCACCTGACGGTGGAGCAGAACATCGTAACCGTCCCAAGGCTCAAGAAATGGCCGAAGGCAAAGCAGCACGACCGGGCTGCCGAGCTGCTCGATCTCGTCGGCATGGAACCGGACAGGTTTCTCAACCGTTTTCCTTCAGAGCTCTCCGGTGGCCAGCAGCAGCGTATAGGCGTCGCACGTTGCCTTGGGGCCGACCCGCCTATTCTTCTCATGGACGAGCCCTTCGGCGCCATCGACCCTATCACCAGGGTGAGGCTCCAGGAAGAGTTTTTGAAAATCCAGGAAAAACTGAAGAAGACAATCGTTTTTGTGACCCACGACATCAATGAAGCGATAAAGATGGGTGACACCATCGCTCTCATGCGACAAGGAAAGCTCGTGCAGTACGCCGATCCTGCTACGTTATTGAATAACCCCGCGGATAAGTTCGTGCGGGAGTTTGTTGGCGCCGATAGGCTTCTGAAAAGCCTGCGGCTCCACCGAGTAAGCGAGGTCCTGGAGCAGCCGGAGGTAGTAGTCAAATCAAGCGAAAAGCCTGATGCGGTGAAGGATCGCATGAACAAAGCAGGTGTACGTTACGCTATGCTGACCGACGAACAGGAGCGTTTTGTCGGTTGGATTTCTCTGGAGGACATCGACACCGGGGCGGCTCTCGACGATATTGCGGATCCTCCGGTGGTCACCGCAACACCCGATGACAAATTGAACGACGCCCTGTCGATGATGCTCTATAGCGCTATCGGAAATCTG
>CAZHXC010000323.1:0-4564 GCA_964536145.1 uncultured Spirochaetales bacterium
TCGATTGGCCCCGCCTTAGAGGGCGTGGCCGCGGTAATCCACCTCGCCGCGCTCCTCCCGCCGGCAAGCGAGAAGGACCGGGAGATGACATATGCGGTAAATGTCGGCGGGTCGAGCACTATTGCCGAGGCACTCGCCGAGAAAAGCCCCGGGGCGGCCTTTGTCCTGAGCTCATCTGTGAGCACCTACGGAGACACCACCGGTGATGATTCTCCGGTCGCGATAAACCACAGGCAGTCCCCCATAGACATCTACGGTGAGAGCAAAAAGAAGGCTGAGTCTGTGTGTAGGAGTATCTATCCGGATACCACTATACTCAGGATCTCAGGTGTCTCGGTACCGGCGTTTTCCGAACCGCCGGATGTTTGGCCCTTCATGGAGGAGCAACGGATAGAGTTTATCCACCGTGATGATGCGGTGACCGCTATCTGTACGGCGGCAATTCAGCCAGACGCCCGCGGGAGAACCTACAACATCTCCGGCGGGGCAAGCTGGCGCATGACCGGCAGGAAATACGTGGAGGATTACTTCAACCTCCTCGGCGTGCCGGTTGAGGAAGCGCAATTTCAGAGCGAGCCCGGATGGTGCGACTGGTATGACACCGACGAATCACAGTATCATCTGAAGTATCAGAATACAAATTACCAAGTGTACCTCGGCCAGATTGAGGCGGAGATTCAAGCCCTCATGGACGGGTACGACGAATAACAAATCGGAGGCCACTATGACTGAAAAAACTACATTGCTTGATCAGGACCGCAAACACCTTCTCCATCCTCTCCACCACCCAAACTCCCACGAGTCGCCGCTGATCATAGAATCCGGCCACGGGATATGGCTCCGGACTGTGGATGGCAAGGAATACATAGACGGCCTCGCCGGGCTGTGGAACGTACTTATCGGGCATGGAAATACCGATCTGGCTGATGCGGCGCATGAACAGATCAGTAAGATCGCCTTTTGTTCGAATTACATCGGCTCGGCAAATCTCCCGGCCATCGAGCTCAGCAACAAACTCGCAGGCTTTGCGTACCCTAATCTCAACATGACCTTTTTTGCTTCCGGCGGTGCGGAGGCTAACGAGAGCGCCTTCAAGACGGTGAGATACTACTGGAAACGGCAGGGTAAGCCGAACAAAGTCAAAGTCATCGCACGTCAGGACGCCTACCACGGCGTGACCTTAGCGGCGATGAGCGCAACGGGAATATCACCCTATTGGCCGATGTTCGAGCCGCGGGTGCCTAACTTTCTCCACATCCATGCACCGTATCCTTTTCGCTTTCAAGGCGACGTGAAAGAGGGGGAGACTATCGGCCTTGCGGCGGCCCGGGCCCTCGAGGAAGCCATCCTGCGGGAAGGAGCTGACACCGTTGGCGCCTTTATCGCCGAACCAATCCAGGGCGCCGGGGGCGTGATTGTGCCACCGGAGGATTATTTCCCACGGGTGCGTGAAATCTGTGATGAGTACGATGTGCTCTTTATCGCCGATGAGGTCATTACCGGTTTCGGCCGGACGGGCGACTGGTTTGCATTGAAACGGTACGCGGTTGAGCCCGATATCATGTCCTTTGCCAAAGGGATTACCAGCGGTTATCAGCCCTTGGGCGGTATCCAGATTTCAGACAAAATCTGTGACGCCATTGTGAGCGCACCGGCGGGGGAGAAGTGGATGCATGCCTACACCTATTCAGGACACCCGACCTGCTGCGCGGTGGCTCTGAAAAACATCGAGATACTCGAAAACGAGAAACTCGTTGAAAACGCCGCCAGAATGGGAGACCGGATGATTGCCGGTTTGGAGAAGCTGAAAGGTTTTCCGTGTGTCGGTGACGTCCGTGGTCTGGGACTCATGGCGGCGGTGGAGTTTGTCGCTGACCGTGAAACAAAAGCTCCGGCGGAAATCGGCGCCAAAGTTCAGAGCGCCTGCCTCGATCGCGGGCTCTTTACCCGGATAAAGGGTGACATCATCATGTTCGCTCCTCCGATCATCATCACTGAGGCGGAAGTGGACAAGATGGTCAATATCGTGCGGGAGTCCATAGAAGCGGTCATCTAAAGCGTAGTGATTTGCGGTGTGCGGCAGCCGTCCGGCTGAGGTGGGTCGACTGTGACCGGTGAGATCCGCTCTCCCGAGGTCTACCCATCCAAGAGCCCGGCCCTCTTCTTCGCGGCAAGCACCCGGAAAACACCTTCGTCTATCTGTTCTTCGGTGACAATTCCTTTCTCCACCAACCCGACAACGATGTCGATAAGCTCTCTGATCGAGTACCGGCTGTGAACAAGTATGATATCGATCCCCACGTGAAAGCAGCGGGCCAGGGTGTCCTCGATGGTGTAGTTTTTCAGCAAAGCTCCCATAGACAAGCCGTCGGAGACAACAAGACCGGTGAAGCCGAGCTCTTGTCGGAGTACCGTCCTGATAAAAAACTCAGAGAGCGTAACCGGATAGACCGGATCCATCCCGGGATAGAGCAAGTGGGCGGTCATGACCGCCGGGACGTTTGCATCTATCGCGGCGCGAAACGGTGAAAGGTGTCTCTCAAACTCCCGGTCATCGAGGGATGAAATTACCGGCAGGTTCCCGTGAGAATCGATTGATGAAACACCGTGTCCCGGGAAATGCTTGATAACCGGCAGCACGCCTCCGCGGAGCGTGCCCCGCACAAAAGCTCCACCGGCCAAAGCGGTTTTGGTTTCGTCATAACCGAAGGACCTGTCTCCAATGATCGTGTTGTCAGGCATCGGGTAGAGGTCGAGAACCGGCGCCAAGTTCATATTGATACCGACTGAACGCATCTGTACCGCGTTTATGTATGCCGCAGCTTCAACCGCATCAAGCGGTAGGATATCGGCAAGATAAAACGGGGAGGGGAGTTGTACAAACTCATCAAACCTGAAGGCTGCCACCCTCCCGCCTTCCTGGTCAGCTGCAAGAAAAAGAGCAATGCCCGGCTCACCGTTCGCAGCTTCTTTTTGCATATCCCGGGTAAGCGTTTTGAGCCCGTCGATCGTGTCAAAGTTCCATCTGTACAGGATGAAACCGCCAATTTCTCCGCTTTGCGTGAGATCCCGCGTTTCGCCGGAGAAACCGGTTGACGGTAACCAGCCGATGAACCGCTGCCCGATTCTTTGCCGCAGAGTAAGCGCGGAGACCAGTTCTGCTATTTCCGGTGTGATCTCCAATTCTCTCGTGAAGGCGGTGCCTCCCGCACACCCGTTGAGGGTGAGTGCGGTGAGCAGGACAATGAGGAGTGTGGAAAGGCCTTTTGATCTGCTGCGGCGTCTCATCCCAAATCAGTATATAACAATACCGGTATTTTCATATAACTGCTGAACCGGTATAGTGACCGCGCATGAGAAAACTCACCCTGTTTTTCAACCTCATACTACTGATTTTTTCGGTTACCGCCGGCTGGACGCAGGAAGGTAGGATAAAACGCAGCATCGTGGTGGTGTTCGATCTTTCCTACAGCATGACGACGATAGAGAAGGATACCGGGTTGAGCCGCTACGCTCTCGGGATCAGCGCTCTCGAAAGAATCTTTGAGAAATCAACGGGGGAGGAAGAGTGGAGCCTTGTAGTCTGTGAGGATACACAATCGACTTTCACGGTGGGGGATTTCACAGCTGATCCAAAGACATTCATACCGATGCTAAGAGAACGGGAACCATGGGGCCGGACATCCGTCGACACGATGGTTCTCGCCGGATTCAGGCGTTTTTCTTCCGCAGCCGAAGGGAGCGACAGGTACCTCGTGCTCATTACAGACGGCATCCACACCGCCGGTAGTTTGTACGATCTTCGCGGCTTTGCTGTACGCGGGGATTCGGTGGTGCCAATCGTCTTGGGATTCCGTTTTGATGAGTATAAGGAGCTCGTCCACAGGGTTGCCGATTGGATCACTGAATCGGGAGGACTCTTTTTTTATCACAATCAAACGAACGAGCTCAGCAGTGTCCTTGTCGGCGCTGAGCCTGCCGACGGGACGGACTCCGGGGAAAAGACTGCACTCCGGGAATCGCCGGTGGAGCAGCTTGCGCCGGAATCCGGTCGCAGCGTATCGTCCACCGCGTTGGACACCAGATCAGCGGTTGCATACCTTCCCATATGGTGGATATTCCTCATCCCCGCCGCGGGTTTCACCGGAGCGGCGGCGTACCTGTTTTACAGATGGCGTGAGAAACGGCGGATTCTTGCCGCGAACACCGGGGAACCACGGGAAGTTATAACCCTCTCATGTTCGGTTCACGACGACGAGATTGAACGGCATACCTTTGACCGGTTTCCGGTAAAGGTGTCAGGACGCGGTAAACCGGATCTGGTGCTCGACAAGCCGAGGATAAGTTCAGGTGCACGCAGCTTTTCGATAGAAAAGAAGGAACACGGCTACGAGTTTTCAGCATCCGGACCTTTCGTAATAAACGGCGTCGGGCGTAGAACACATGAGCTTGCCGCGGGAGACAGGATCCATTTTGGCAGGTATCGCATCGTTTTTGAGGGTGTGAGCTATAATACGCCGCCCCCGCCGCAACTCCCGCGCCCTCAGTTCCTGTTCTTTGTTCC
>CAZHXC010000324.1:0-4561 GCA_964536145.1 uncultured Spirochaetales bacterium
AAAGTAGCAATCATTCTTTCGTGCATGCCCGCCGCATTCAGTGCTCTCGTGCCACCGGCCATTTACGGATTCGACCTTGATCTTGCAAACTCCGCCTGGATGGTGAGTACGGCGTTGCTGGCGATTATCGTTCCGGCGCTCTATCTGGTGTTTCGATACGTATTTTGAGTGTGTTGTCTGCCGGTTTGCCGGGCGGCCCGGCTAATTACACCTGCTTCCGCTTCCACCGTCCACAGATGAAGTAGATCATATGCACGAGCCCGTTGAACATGAAGTCGATGGTCATCCCCCATCGCACACCGTACACGCCAAGCGCGGTTGCCCTCGGAAGGATAATCGCAAGCGGCAGTGCGATGGCCCAGATGCTCGTAACACTGATAATCATGGTCGCGGTGGTGTCTCCGGCGCCGTTTATGCTCTGTGTAAAAACGGTAAAAAAACCTACAAACAGATACCCTACCGCGGCTATCCTGATAAAGGAGTTGGCGGTCGCAACGAGCTCCGGTTCGGTGCTGAACAGCTTGACCACCGGATCAGGCCGCATCAGCAGGGCCACCGCAAAGACCGCCATAACCGATTCCATGAGTAAAAACGCGCGCCAGGCGCTCTTCCCGGCCCGCTCAGGCTGACCGGCGCCAAGGTTCTGGCCGACGAGCACCCCGCTTCCTATGCCAACGGCCAGCGAGGGCATGATGAAAAGCCCCTCCACCCGCTGCAACAGCCCGTGTGCCGCCACGGCGACGGTGCCGAAGGGCGCCATGAGCCGGACGAATATGAGTTGCGCCAGGTTGCGTTGCGCCATCGAAATGAGAGACGGAAAGCCGATTCTGGTAATTCGCCAGATGATATTGAGATCGAGGGAGAAGTTGCGCATGGTGACCTGAAGCCTCGATCGGCCTGCGAACAGAACCGCCAACATGATGACCGTCGCCGCGCCGTAGGCAACGGTCATTGCCACCGCGGCGCCCTGGATCCCGAGTCCCGGCATCCTGAGCCAGGGAAACATATCGCGTCCAAAGATAAGGAGAGGGGAAAAAATTATCCGGGTGGCGATATAGACAAAGGACGCCCACATCGGGGTTACCGTATCTCCTGATGCCTGCAGAATACCCTCGGTCATCATGCGAAAAGCGATGGCGGCCGAACCGATAAAAAGGATGCGGAGATACGGTGTACCTACGGTGACCACATCTGCACTGAGACCCATCAATCTCAAGAAAGTCGATGCCAGGAAGAATCCGATTCCGGCCATGAGGATGGAGAAAACGAGACTGATGAAAAGGCTCTGCTGGGCAACATGATTAGCGCCGTTGGTGTCACCTGCGCCGATATAACGGGCGATTATCGCCCTCGAACCCATCGCAAGTCCCATGACGGTGGCAATCACCAGGCCGATGAGAATCCCGCCGGAAGCGATAGCCGCCATCTCCGCGGAGCCGAGTCTCCCCACCCATATCATGTCGAGTAACGGCCCGAGCATGATGAGGGTGTTGCTCAGAGCCATCGGCCAGGAGAGTCTGATGACGTTGCCTACGATATTGCCTTGCGTCCAGTCTCTCGCCGTGATCTTTGACCGGCCAAACGCTTTTCTTTTCATCTTCTTTTTGCCCGCCATTGGCCGGTGTCCTCATGTCTACAATAAAAACAGCATTCTCTCGCCGGGTAAGGTTTTAGTCAACCACGACGACACGTTTGGTAACGGCGCGCGGCGTCCCTTGTGCTCAGGCATGGCCTCTGCTACAATGCCTTCATCTAAACAAGCAGCATGCCCCTGGAGGGCCAAATGGCTACCAATTTACGGCGCTTCTACCATGGCATACTTCGCTCTGTTGTTACCCTCGTCATTCTCGTTCTCGCAGGATGCGACTGGGTGCAGCTCTTCGACCAAAAGGAAGACGATTCCGGTGATGGGACGGCTCTCGGCGCCCTGCAGAATGTCGAGATCGCGAGGATTCCCATGGACTTCACCTTTCATCCCGGCACCTCTGAGTACAGCGGCCAGTGCGCCTACGAACGAACCGCAGTCCAGTTCACGCTGACCCTTGATGGCGATGAGGCCTTTGCACGTATCAACGGCACCGCGGTCCACTCCGGCCAGACGCACAGCACGAATCTATCCCTGGGGGACAACAGGTTTGAGATTCAAGATGCCGAGAAGACCTACACCGTCTCCATTTACAGGAAGTCCGTGTCAGACCAGCTCAGCACGCCGTGCCCTAACTATCCCATACCGGGCCATTATGACGGAGAGATTTCGAGTGGCACGCAGTCGGAGGTGTTGATCGTAGAAGAGGGTATCATCAAAGACTACCATCCGTACCTCGCAGGTTGTGCCGCGGATTCCTGGGACTTTGGAGATTTCGGAAAGGATGAGGATCCAGAGACAACTATCGTCTCCGGCTTTGGGTACGATAAAAATTCGTTTGGTTTCCTGCAAACCGTGAACGATGTCACTCTCGTGTTGGGCGGCGGAGACTGGGAAGATGTTGGGTCCCCAACCAAGACAAGTAGTGCGCCGATGATTTTTCCTTACGACTACCCTCTTCCCCTTGTTCGCGGTGGGACCCCCGTGCACTATGAGGGGATCCGGGTTACGGCTCATTGGGATCTGGGTCAATGGAATCCGGTCGCCTCATATCACAGGCTGTTCTCCAGCCGCTTGGAGGCCGGTCAGTATCGTACCGCGGACGGCACAATCCCCATCTCGGATTTGCCCCGTCTGAGAAGGATCAGGCACTGGGATTACATCATGTCGGACACCATCGGCAGCGGCAGCACCCAGCTGTCAAAAGAGACTTCCTGGGGCGTTGAGCGAACCCACACAGAGTTCTTCATAGAGGCCACCGTGGACGCCGACCTCAATCCAATGGATTGGCTTGATCTGTCGGGGACGCTGCTGGAGATAACGGCAGAGGGATTTTCCGAATCCGTAACGCTGACCGAGCATACCAGTGAGACCGTAGCGCGGACCGCCGACAGCATAGAGGGTGCCACATCCACAACGGTAGTGCTCTGGCAGCTGGTGGAGGAGTTTCACATCGTTGATAGTTCCGGGAACGAGTTTTCCGATTCTTTCTATGAGATCGACACCGACAGATCTCCGTTGAAGCTCGTGAACCGCCTGGAAACCTTTGCCGTGTCCACGGTGCCGTTTTTTTGATTCTGACAACCGGTTTGTTCAATCAATTCAAGAAAGGACTTCACAGCTTTCCACGGCGGCGATGAAATCGCGGTGAAGATCAAAAACTTGCCAGGTAAAACGGCTGACACGAATACAATATCTCTTCGCTTACGGTGGTGACAACTTTACCGCGAGCGTCGTTTTCTTCCAGGTAGCGGAAGGAATGAGGAGATTGACTCAGCAGCGGCTTGCATCCCATCACATACCCCACTATCATTTGGAGACTGGAAGAAGCGTGCTGGAGGGTATGAGATGAGCGAAAGTGGAACTACTGCCTATGGGAGGCGGGTGTTGCCGCCGGGTATACGGTCCCGGACAGTCAAGGCCAACGGCATTGCACTCCATGTACTCGAGGCGGGGTTTGAAAGCTCCGGCCGCGGGTGTGTGGTGCTCGTTCACGGGTTCCCCGAGCTTGCCTACAGCTGGAGAAAACAGCTGCTCCCCCTTGCCGGGGTGGGCTACCATGTCATAGCCCCGGATCTCCGTGGCTATGGACGGAGCTGGGGCACCGGCGTGGCTTATGACGACGACCTCTATCCTTTCACGATCCTGAACCACGTCGCCGACGTAGTTGGGCTTGTCCGGGCATTTGGATACGAAAAAGCCGATGCGGTTGTCGGGCACGACTTTGGCTCTTCTGTTGCTGCCTGGTGTGCGCTCCTTCGTCCCGATGTTTTTTTATCCCTTGTAATGATGAGCGCGCCTTTCGCCGGACCGCCCGAACTTCAGTCGGGTTTCCTGAAGGCGGCGTCCGGCGGCCAGGAAGTCTACGACGAGCTCGCTCACCTCCCCCGCCCGCGCAAACACTACCACAAGTATTATGCGACCCGGGAGGCCAATGATGAGATGCGGCGTTGCCCGCAGGGAGTACACGCCTTTCTCAGGGCCTATTACCATTACAAAAGCGCCGACTGGCAGGGAAACAATCCTTTCCGGCTCGCCTCGTGGAGCGCAGAGGAACTCGCCAAGATGCCCACTTACTACATTATGGATTTGGATAAAAACATGGCTGAAACCGTGGCGGAGCAGATGCCAAATGAAGCGGAAATCTCGGCGTGCGGCTGGTTGACCGAAGAAGAGCTCAGGGTCTACAGCGGTGAGTACGAACGGAACGGCTTTCAGGGGGGATTGCAGAACTACCGGGTTCGAACCGAACCAAAGTACGCAGCGGCGCTCCGGGCGTTCTCCGGCCGGAAGATCGAAGTGCCCGCTTGCTTCATATCCGGAGCGAGTGACTGGGGGACGTATCAGAAACCCGGCGCCCTCGAAGCAATGTCCGGGACCGTTTGCAAAAGATTCAACGGGATTCATCTCGTGGACGGCGCCGGGCATTGGGTGCAGCAGGAGCAGCCTGAAGCGGTGAGCACCTTGCTTGAAGAT
>CAZHXC010000325.1:0-4552 GCA_964536145.1 uncultured Spirochaetales bacterium
TTCTGGCGGGAGTCGTTTTGGCTCCCGCCTTTTTTTTTCCGGCCGCTAACAACGGGGCCGGACGGCGTTACGCGGTACCCCCCAACTCGTCAAGGAAGTTTATCACCATCTCAATCGCCGTAATGAAATACGCTTCGTGCATGTATTCGTTTGGCGAGTGTATCAAACCGCCTACGCCGACTGCGAGAAATACAGGAGATTTGCCTGTCTCCCGCTGCAGCGTGCCGGCGATAGGGACCGTACCTCCCATACGGACGATCGCCGGTGTTTTGCCGAGAGTCGTACCGGTCGCCTGAACAAGGGCTTTGATCGGTCTGGAAGCGGGATCGCTTGTGGCGGGACACGCTTTCTGACTGATCTCAACCCCCACTTTCGCAGTTGCCGAATCAAAACTTTGCACATGGTCGCTGAATGCCTGCGCGATGGCATCGGGGTTCTGACCGGGCGCGAGCCGCATAGTTACCTTGAATCGTACCTCAGACGGGATTATCGTTTTCATTCCGTGGCCCTGGTAACCGCCGTAGATACCGTTGACATCACAGGTTGGTCGTACCCAAATGCGCTCGAGAGGGGATGCCTCGGGATCTCCCCATTCGGTAAAATTGCCAAGGCTTGCGGTCAGACTTTTCAGGTAATCCTCCTGCATCTCAGGATGCAGTTTTTTCTCCTCAGCGGTAATCCCCTGCACTCCGTCGTAGAAGCCCGGTATGAGAATTTTTCCGTTTGCATCATGAAATGAGGCGATGATTTCCGATGCGGTATGGATCGGGTTTTCAACGAGCCCCCCGACAGACCCGGAGTGCATGTCCTGCGGCGCCCCCGCCACCGTTACTTCGGCGCCGACGAGCCCTCTGCACGACAGGGCAACCGTTGGAGAATCCGGCGGTCCGCTGCCGTCACAGATTACCATCACGTCACACTCGACACGTTCGGGATGATTGCGCAAAAACTCACGAGCACTCGGAGACCCTGTCTCCTCTTCACCCTCAAAGAGGAACCTCATGTTGACCGGGAGATTTCCGTCCGTCTTCAGGAAGCTTTCGACAGCTTTCAAGCACGCGTACACGCCAATCTTGTCGTCCACGATGCCTCTGGCGTAAATCCTGCCTTCCTTCACCGTCGGTTCGAAGGGCGGAGAGTTCCACAGATCCGGCGGATCCGCCGGCTGCACATCGTAGTGGGCGTAGAACAGAACAGTCGGTTTATCGGCACCCGCCCCCATCCACTCACCGCACACAATAGGGTGTCCGGATGTTGGGATTGCTTCGACCTTGTCGATTCCGAGTTCCTCCATGCGGGCAACGGCCCACTCCGCTCCCTGCTGCACGTTCTTTGCATAGACCTCGTCGGTGCTTATCGACTGAATCCGCAAAAAATCGAAAAACTCGTCACGAAACCTGGCCTCATTGCTTCCGGCATAATCCAATGCTGATGTTGACATATATGACTCCTGCTTATGAACATGAGCCTACATTATAGAAAAAAAGGGGTGGAGGAAATACATGCGGGAGCCGTGACCCGGCTCCCGCATTCATGGACACCGTCTAATCGTCTACAGACAGCGCGATGGGATCAGTGTGCGTGACTCGTTTCAATCCCGAGCAAGCGGTTAATCTCCGCGGTTAGCTGCTCAGGCCTCACCGGTTTTTCGATAACCTTATCCGCCTTGACCCAACTCGCGGATTCCTTCTTCGTAGCGTTGAAGGAAATACCCGTGGTCGAGCGTACGGAAGTCATCAGGATAACCGGGAGCTCCGGGTCAAGTCTTTTGGCCTGATGGCAGAGCATAAAGCCGGAATCGGACTGCTCCATCATCAGATCCAGGATGGCAAGATCAAATCCGCCTTTCAGCAACGCCTCTTCTCCATCCTTTTCCCCGGAGGCCGCGAGAACGTTGAATCCCGCCCCTTTCAGGACCATGGACACCTGTTCCACCAGATCCGGGTCGTCGTCTACAAATAGAATAGTTTTGGGTTCATTCATATCTCTTCTCTCTCATGAGCTCCGGTACCAGTCCGCTACAGGAGCACCTCTCGTTTTGCGTAGTGTGTATGAAGCAGCCGGTGGCTTGTTTCGCTCAACGGCTCGCCGAGAAACTCTTCGTAGAGCCGCTGCACCTGTTCGTTTTTGTGGCTGACCCGCACTCCTTCCTTATGATCTATGGTGTAAAGAGCCTTCATACGCTCTTTCACCGCGTCTATGTCGGCGCCCAGCGGCTGCCCGCCGCCGTTTATACAGCCGCCCGGACAGGCCATGATCTCGACAAACTGAATGTCGGACCTGCCGGCACGGATCTCATCAAGGAGCTTACGTGCATTTCCAAGACCGCTGACAACCGCCGCCCCAACTTCCAGGCCGTCGATATTCACGTGCAGCTCTTTGCAGCCATCAAGGCCCCTGAGAGGTTCGATATCCAGGCTGTCCATCTCCCTCCCGGTGAGGAGGAAATGTGCGCTACGTACGGCGGCCTCCATTACACCGCCTGAGGCGCCAAAGATTTTTCCGGCGGTGGTGCGCTCTCCAAACGGAGTATCGGCCGTTTCAGCTTCAACCGACGCCAGATCAACACCGTATGACCTGAACAGATCCCCAAGCTCTCTCGTTGTCAACACGTAGTCAACATCAGGTATGTTATTCTGCGCCATCTCCGGTCGTTGGGCCTCAAACTTCTTCGCAGTGCAGGGCATGATCGAAACCGACACGATACGGGAAGGATCCAATCCTTCGCGCTCAGCGAAGAGTGACTTGATCACGGCGCCCATCATCTGCTGGGGGCTCTTGCAGCTGGAGACGTTGGGTAAAAGCTCCGGATAGAACTCCTCTATAAACTTGACCCAGCCCGGGCTGCAGCTCGTCAGCAACGGCAGTGTTCCACCGGTCTTGATCCTTTGAACCAGCTCCGACCCTTCCTCCATGATCGTCAGATCAGCCGAGAAGGAAGTGTCAAAAACACGGTCAAACCCGATGCGCCGTAAGGCGGCTACCATTGCGCCGTCCACGTCTTTGCCGGGCTTTACGCCAAACTCCTCAGCGATGGTGACTGAGATCGACGGGGCGTGCTGCGCCACCACATAGCAGTCCGGATCGGCCAACGCCGCCGCAACCTGCTCAATGGACGAGTTTTCAGTCAACGCACCGGTGGGGCACACCCGCACGCACTGACCGCAGTTAACGCAGCTGGACAAGTTCAAGCCTGTGTTGAACGCGGTGCTGATGAAGGTCTCCGCTCCACGCTTTGCGAAATCGATTGCAGATACGCCCTGGACCTCCTCACAAACCCGCACACACCGGCCGCAGAGAATACACTTATCAGGGTCACGGATAATCGAGGGACTCCCAACATCGGTATCCAGCTTGTGCCGTGTTCCACGGTACCGTCTCTGACGAACTCCCATCGAGTATGCCAGAGTCTGCAGCTCGCAACGGTTGTTGCGGGTACAATACAGACAATCGTCCGGGTGGTTTGCCAGGAGAAGCTCCAGTATCGTTCTGCGCGCCTGAAGCACCCGGGAGGAATTGGAGCTGATCTTCATCCCATCCGCAACCGGATATGAACAGGACGGGATCAACCCGCGACCTTCCACTTCTACTATGCACATGCGGCATGCACCGCTTGGTGGTAATCCTTCCATATGACAGAGTGTGGGGACGTTTACCCCTGCGCGCTTCAGCGCCGTGAGGATCATTTCGTCCGGCTGCGCCTCCACTTTTCTGCCGTCAACTTCCATCGTTATCATGATTGCTCCTTCCTATTTTCCTCAAAACCTACTTGCCGAAGATTACATCGGCGCCGTGAACTCGAGATCGCACCTCAAGCACCGCTTTGCTTCGGTCACCGCGGCGTGCCTGCTGATGCACTGCTCCACTTCCGCAAATCCGCGAACCCGCTCGGCCACAGGCCGTTCCGGGGCCTTGACCCGTCTCGGGGTGAGCTCATCCTCATCCAGGCCTTCCATGGGAGGTTCGATATAGACCGTGGGTAGAACCGGGTGCGGCAGGATCCGCAAAGCCATACCGCGTACATAACGGTCAATCATCATGGCGGCGTTTCTACCCGCTCCAACCGCGCCGATTACCGTCGCCGGTCCGGTCGCCGCATCGCCTCCGGCAAAGACTCCCGGTCTGCTGGTTGCATAGGACTCGGCGTTCACCTTGAGGGCGCCCCAGGATTGGCGTGAAAGTTCTTCAAGCCCTTCGGTCTCCGGCTCCTCGCTGATTGCAACGATCAGGGTGTCAAAATCAAGTTCGAACTCCGAGCCGGGTATCGGCTCAGGCCGCTGCCGTCCGGATGCATCGGGCTTGCCGAGCTTATTGCGCTGAAACTTTGCTCCAGTGATCCGTCCATCCTCAACGTGCAGTTCGAGGGGGGTAACCAGTTCTTCTAGCTCCACACCTTCCACAAGACCTGCCTCCACTTCGTCCGGGTAGGCCGGCATCTCGTCACGTGTGCGCCGATACAGTACGGTTACCCGGCTTACACCCTGCTGCCTTAAGGCAACCCGGGCGGCGTCCATCGCGGAATTACCACCGCCGATCACTCCCACGCGTCCTT
>CAZHXC010000326.1:0-4543 GCA_964536145.1 uncultured Spirochaetales bacterium
GAGAAACCCGATACGCCGGTAGTGTGACCTAATCACGCGGATGTCTTTCCCCCAAAACAGACCGTGGTGCACAAACAGCAGATCGGCTTTGAGATCCGCCGCCCGCGTGAACGTTTCCATACAGGCGTCAACGGCGAATGCTACGCGGTGTATCTCGGCATCCAGATTCCCAACCTGAACACCGTTTAGGGATGCATCTATCCCCGCATAGCTTTCTATCGCCATGAGATTTCTGAAATACTCGTCGAGTTCACGCAGTAGCATCACTTGCTCCTCCGGCGCCGCTGCAGTTCAAACAGATCCTAGGTGAAATACTGTATTGTGCCGTCAGGAATAACCGCCGCCCGGCCGCCTGTGGGATACTCGGCTTCAAGCTCGCCGAGTACGTCGCTCCATGACCTCGCCCAGGTCACCGATTCCTCCGGTGCTATCCAATCCATGCTTGCCCTATCCGCCCACGGCATCAGTACGATAAATTTTTTGATGTTGGGAGCATGCGGTCTGGCAAACCAGTGCCTGAAATTCACCTCGTTGCCGAAACGCCTGTACAGATAGTGCGGTACCTCTCCGTACGGGTTGTTCGACACAAGAACAACGCTTCCCTCACCCTTTCCAAGCAGCGCGCGGCCATTGCCCGCCGCTATCGTAGACTCGTTCACTTTGGCGTTTGCATTTGAAACAATCACCTGTGCATCCGCAGGACGGTCGGTTCTATAGTGGGTCTTTGCAAGCTTTACACCTTCTTCCCACTGCGCAACAGGCTCGCCGACAAAAAGCGCCGTCGTTTCCCGATGGATATTTACGATTGCGTCTATTTTGACGTCGAGGCCTGACATCCGGCAGGCGTCCTGCATGTCAAGCATGATGGCGTTTGCCCCGCTGCTGCCCATGACAAAGTCATTTTCGATTCCCTTTGCCTCCGCCTCTTCGCGGACGGTATGATGGTTGTACTCCACCGTATCGATAGAGGCCACGCCCGGCAGAATGATTTTGGCGCCGCCTCCGTAACAGGTCATCGGGTGGGGCACGATACCGCCAATACCAATTTTAAAATCCGCGTTCATAAACTCGCTGTTTATCGAAACCGGCGTGCCGCGCCCGGTTTTTCCAAGATAGGTACAGTTCTCATACGGATTATGGTTGTACACGTTGAACCGTGAAACGATATCCGTCCCGAGTTTCTTCCTGTAGTCGTATGCTGTAAGCGCACCGTGGTTTCCCACGGCGCAGATGAATTGGATGGACCGTTCTTCCACCCCCGCCGCCTCGAGCTCTTCAAGGACATACGGTACAATCTCATCCGTTTTGGTAGGTCTTGAAAGGTCGTCAAATAGAATTACTACCTTTTTCTTTCCCTTTGCAAGCTCACGTATCGGTTTTGTGCCGATGGGATTTGCAAAGGCCTTGCGAAAACCTTCATCGTTAAGTTTGGGAGCGGAGTCTCCTTCCATGCGGCAGGCAATAACCTCCCAGTTTTGTGGAAATGTCAGGTCTGCATCCACATCTCCTGACCATGCAAGTTGCGGAACGGTCACTTTGCTTTGTGTCTCTGTCATTTCACCCTCGTTATCCAAATCTGAATAGGTACGGGCATCATTGTAGCCAAAAGGTCCGTTTTGGGAAAGTGAAATAGCACGCCAAGAATCCGGTTGTGTTGACATGAAAAAAAACCGCGCTGTATAATTGGTTTCAAACGTACCACACGGTCCGGCGGGAGAGACATGCCAACAAAGATCGATGTTGAACAAATCAAACGAGCCGCTCGGAATTCCATACCGCTTTCAATAAAAACCTACACACTTCCCCATGAAACCGAGGAGTATTTGGAGCGAATTCTCGCGATTTTCCTGGAGGAATTCGGCCAGGACCAGATAAAGGACAGAATTGCGTATTGCCTGAAAGAATTGGCGGTCAATGCAAAAAAGGCAAATACCAAACGTGTATTCTTCAAAGAACGCGGTTTGGACATAACCGACGACCATGACTATGTCGAGGGGATGAAGGATTTCAAACGTACGACGATTGACAACATTCAGCATTTTCTTCAACTCCAGAAGGAAGAAGGGCTTTACATCAAGATTGTCTTTCATGCCAAAGCCAAGAGCTTCACCGTCAGCGTGCATAACAACGTTGAAATCTCCCAGAAGGAGCAGATTCGCGTATACGACCGGATTGCCAGATCGAGGGCATTTGAGAGCATGGAAGAGGCGTTATCGACTGTTCTCGATGATTCGGAAGGGGCGGGGTTAGGAATCGTCATCCTTGTTCTCATGCTCAAGAAAATCGGTCTTGATGAGGAGGCCTTCGACATCGATATCGAGAACGGAGAAACCGTTGCGCGTATCACCATCCCCTTCTCTGATGTACATGTTGAAGACCTCGACACGCTGTCGAGAGAAATTGTTGCCGAGATAGAGGAGCTCCCGCAGTTTCCTGAAAACATCGTATATTTACAGAAGCTGATTAGCGATCCGGATTCTGAAATGACTGAAATTGCCCGTCAGATCAGCATGGACCCCTCGCTGACGGCTGATCTTCTCAAGCTCGTCAACTCGGCCAAGTTCATGCTGCCAAAGCGGGTGGACAATATTGTAGAAGCGGTGAAACTCGTCGGTCTCAGGGGCTTGAAGAATCTGCTCTACCAGCAGGGCACTCAGATGCTGCTTGATAAGGGACAAAAATGGCTCTGGGATCACTCCTATCAGACAGCGTTATACGCGTATACCCTGGCAAAGTTTTTTAAACGAAAGAAAGACATTCTCGACGACGTCTATGTCGGCGGAATTCTTCACGATATGGGAAAGATCATTTTCTCGAGTGTTCATCCGCAATTGCTCGAAAAGATCACCCGGTTCTGCAATATGCGCGGAATCGACAGGGACCTGATGGAAGATTTTGCCGCAGGGCTCAATCACGCTGAAATAGGCGCGCTCATAGCCGAAAAGTGGAACTTCCCTGAGGTTCTCGTTTGTGCGATCAGGTATCACCACGAACCCTTCAGAACGCCTGACGAGTTCAGAGACGTTGTGTACACGGTATATCTTGCGAACGCCTTTTGCGATCTTGAAAACGGTGCGATGGTATTCGAGCAGATGGATAGAAATGTGCTCAAGCACTACAACATCTCCTCGGAAGAACAACTCGACAAGATCCACAACTATCTCAAACAGACATTCAGAGCAGAGAAAGAACGCTCATAGCCCGCCGCCTCCGTCGAGATTGACGTTACGGGAATTATATAGTATTTTCCATATATAGTCCAGGAGGGTAGATCTCTATGTCGGTTATCATTTACACAACTCCATCCTGTGGATACTGCACGATGGCAAAAAACTGGTTCAAGGAAAATAGAATCCGGTACACCGAATACAACGTGGCGCGTGATACGAAAAAGGCCGATGAGATGGTAAAGAAATCGGGTCAAATGGGTGTACCGGTGCTCGATGTGAATGGAAGGATCATCGTTGGTTTTGACAAGCAAAAGATAGAACAGGCGCTGAGAAGATAACCGCTCGGTTCACCACCGGTGTTCCTGGCGCCGGCGGCGAGATGTATTTATCCACCGGGAAGCAGCCGGTTGCACCAATGGTGCATCAGGATGGCGAATGCGGCGGTGACGCTGAGAGAACCTTTCACACCGAATAGCGGGATAGATACGATGCCGGCGCTATCTGCGGCTCGCCTCCGGGCCTCCGGGCTCACTCCCAACTCTTCATTTCCCACTATTACCGCGCCGTGATCCGGAAACGGGAACTCCTCTATGGCTGTCCCACCGGTTTCCAGAGCAAAGACCTTTTCGCCGTCCAACAGATTGAGGCCACCGGTAGTCCACGGCACGAGTTTGTCACAACCCATCGCACTTCTCGAGGCCCTTTGAGTATCCGGCGATGGACACGACGGAGTCAGAATAACCTGTTTCACGCAGAACGACTCAGCGCTCCTGAATATCGAACCGACGTTGAAAGGCGAGCGCAAGTCTTCGAGGAAGACGAGGAGCGGCAACACTCTGCGATTGTCCGTGGTTATCGCAGAAGCGGCGCCGGCGGGAAACATCAGATCCCAATCCGCGGGACGGGAGTCGAGATAGGTATAGATCAGGTGGCGCAGGTCGTTGCACACCCTGCGAAGTATCTCGGGCCGGGCCGCCGGCGCCGTTTGGCCGGGAGAAGATTCTTCACCGGTGCGTTCGAGCTCTCCTATTGTTGACAGCGCCGCATTCGACGGCTGCGACATACCGGGGTCGGCCGGTGCAATAATTGAAGTGACGAGCTCCCTGAGGTATCGGATATCGACATGCTTTCCGGCAATGAGATCGTATTCAAAACCCTGCAACAGAGCGGCGGTTTTCCTGAGCGCGTTTTTCTTGTTGAGCGATGATAGTTTTCTTATAGATATCATCGTCTCACAGCGCTGTCTGCAGCAGACCGTGGTAATTGTCGGTCTCACCACTTGACATACCTGAGGCACACGCCGCAATATCCGGCAAGCTATCGGCATCGATCCCGAGATCCCGGAGCCGCAGGGGCACATCCGCAAAGCCGGC
>CAZHXC010000327.1:0-4490 GCA_964536145.1 uncultured Spirochaetales bacterium
TCGCGATGTATTCCCCGTCGTCTATGCGTCCGTCATCATTCCGGCCGTTCCAAACGATTCTTTCAGGTATCCTGCTGCCTTCAAAAGTTTTTACCACGTTCCCGCTTGTCTTTCTGACGGTCAAACTCCAGGAGAGTAACCCGTACTTCTCGGTCACCAGTGTTGAGAAAGTAATATCCTCAAGTTCTCCGTCTCCGTTCGGGCTAAAGCGAACCGGAGAGGCAGTCACAAAGACGGGTGTTTGCCGGGTGTCGAGAGTTACCTCCGAGCTTCTCGCTCCGGCAAAATTCCCGGCCTTATCGGTAGTGAATATTTCAAAAAAATACTCCCCGTCGGAAACGAGATTGCCGGCATCATCGGTGCCGTCCCACACAAATGAAGACACTCTCCCTTTCCAGAATACGCGTCTCAGCGTGTTATCGTTTGGGCCAACGACCCGCGCTTCCCACAGGTCTTCAATGCTTGATGAGTTTTGAAATGTGACGGTGTCTTTGTTGCCGTCGCCGTTCGGAGAGAAGAGGTTGATGCTCGGCTCAGAGCTGACGGTCGGAAACACGGTATCCACCTCAAACGGCCGCGTAGTCGCAGTCGGTCGGTTACCGTTCTCATACACTACTTCGATGCGTGCATAGTACACACCATCGCCGGCCCTCTCTCCGTCATCCGTCAGCCCGCCCCAAAGGTACTCGTCTTCGAGGACACTGCGCCCGGTGATAGTTCTCACCGGCAGGTCCTCCTCATCAAGAACCCATAAGGTGAATGATTCCACCCCTTCCTCGGTTGACAACAGCGGCAAAAATCGCTGGACATCCTGTATACCGTCCGCGTTCGGGCTGATCGCCTCGAGCTGCCTCGAGAGACGAATCGATGCGGATGCGGTATCCAGTTCAAAGAACAACTCCTTTGATCCGCCTCTGTTTCCCGCTTTGTCCTCTGCAAATAACCGATAGCTATAGGTACCGTTTGGCGCTATAAGTCCTCCAAATCCGTGACCGTCCCAGCGGACGGTGCGGTCCGGTCGCTCGCGCCAGGAGTACCGCATTATCGCGAGGCCATCCGCATTGTATATCTCGCCGGTCCATTCTTCCTCAATGGATGCTTCCTGGAAGAAAGCTATCGAGTCTTTGCTGCCGTCGCCATCCGGAGAGAAAACCGTAAGGTCTGAGGTTACGCTCGCCTCCGGAGGAGTGACATCCAGTGTAAATTGCGGAGACCGGCTGCGCGGATTGTTGCCGTTTATATAGTTGACTTCCATGACGGCGGAGTATTTTCCTTCGCGAATCCTCTTCCCCTCATCATCGTCACCGTCGAACACAATGTCCGGCGGCAACTGTGCTCCGCCTTCGTATCTGCGGACGACCTTCCCCGATGCGTCTTCTATGGCGACCGACCAATGACGAATCCCGGCAGTAATCGGTACCTGGGAAGAGAGCACAATCTCATCGTGTCTTCCGTCGCCGTTTGGCGAGAAGTGCGATCTGTCTATTGAGAGACTGATTGGCGTAACCTGCGAGTTCACCACTATCTCATCAACAGACGCCGTTGTTGTATTTCCCGCCTTATCGGTTGAACGAATGGTATAGCTGTACACCCCATCACTCACGAGGGTACCGTCGTCTCCAACACCGTCCCACACAAAGCTCTCAGGCTTGCCGTTTTTCCAGGAGTAGGTCCTGATTACCCGCTCACCTCTGTAGATGATTCCGCGCCAAAGCGCTTCCACGCTTCCTGTTTGCTCGATACGGAGCGTATCCTTATTTCCGTCGTTGTTTGGCGAAAAAATCCTCTCGAGTTTGGTGAGCGGCTCGATGATCACGATCGGTGGCGTGGAATCCACCTCAACCTCGCACATTTCCGAACTGGCGATATTTCCGTTGTCATCCCAGGCGGTGAAGTATATCTCGTAAGTTCCGTCGTCTACGATATCACCCGAGTCGTCTCTCCCGTCCCAGGTAAAGGAGGCCGGAACCTCGATACTCGAATAGATATACCCCAAGCTATTGATTATCCCGCGCAATCCCGGGCCGCCCGGTCCGGAAAAAACCGATTGCTCGGTGCGCACCGCATCCCCCGATGCCTCTTCAACCACGAATGAGTAGCCGTAAATGTAACGCTCTTCCTCGATATCGACATCGAGCGTTACAGAACTACGATTTCCGTTGCTGAGCGAAAGGATCGTTTCTTCCGGGCAGGAGAGCGATATTTCGGGAGGTTCGTCGTCAACTTTGCCGATTTCTCCCTGCACACCGAGGCCTACGCCCCACACGGTATCCGTCACCGCTCCGGCCGCACTCTGCAGCTGAACGCGTAGCGGCTCCTTCCTACCAACGTAGCGGATATCACTTCCAAGTTTGACCGACAACCCGAAGTTGGGAATGAAACTCCCCCTCTCTATCTGAGGGTCTATAATCTCCCGCAAATCATATGTCGAGGAGACGTGAAGCCCAACCGTGTCGAAAAAAGACATCTCGAGGCCGACACCGGCCCGTATATTCTGAAAGGACGGGAAACTGATACTTCCATTCATTCCAAGATCAAAGCTCTTCGTATCTACCGCGTTTATTCCAAGGGAGACAAGCGGCGTAAAAGGTGAAGGGTATGCGCTCCGAGCCTCCCCGGCCGCGTACATTTTTCCGAGATTTTTGAGAGAAACACCCCATCTCAGTTCAGGAAACAACTCGCTCTCGACAAAACGGAGAATCCCGATGTCTCCGGACAAAGCCCAGTCAAAGGTGTCATTGACGCATATCCCGCCGTTAAGCCCAACGCCTAGGAAGATGCTCTCGCTGATTGGCTTGGAGAAGGAAAGATTCCCATGCCCGATAGTTCCCGTATCAAAGCTCTCCATCCCGGAGGCGAAAAATCTACCGCCCCAACCAAAAACACCGGCCTTTGCGGGATGTGACCCGCCAAGATTCAACACGTGAGCTCCCCAACCTTGCCCGCCGCCTGTGTCGAACAAGGTGAGATAGCTCGCCTCATATGCCGGAGTTTGAGCTCCCGCAGAAACGGCAGGATTCAAAAAATCCGCAGATGCTCTCTGCATATGTGTCGCCGCAACCGATCCTGCATAGAAGCGCGGCGATATGAGACTGTAGAAGTTTTCGGTCCCGTGGGGAGGTCGATACTCTGCAGATGCTACACCGGACACGACAAGAAGTAGACAAATTACTTTAAGATGTATATTTTTTCGCAACAAGGTGACTGCCGGCAGAAACAGCTTCATATTCTTCAGCTCAAAGCTCCAGGGAAAGACGTTCGAGCTCCTCTATCGAAAGCTTCTCGTATAGCATTCGTTCTATCTTTGTCAGTAATCGGATGAGCCGATTGTCCAAATCCGCCTCCTGCTTTTTCAACAGCCTGTATAAGCATATCGCCTCTTCCTCGTTGATTTCCAGCATCGATCTACACATCCAATTCCATCTGCTCTCTCGCGAGTAACACTTCAAGTCCGTTTTGCTCCAGGTGGTTCAAATACCAATTTGATGACTTCAAGATGCTATACATCTTCTTATCGTCGTAGAGTGGTTCATGATGAAACAGCACGAGTTTTTTTATGTTCCATGCAACCGAAAAATCGACTGCGAGACTGTAGGATGAATGTCCCCAATCGTATTTTTCGATTGCCTCCCCAAGGGTGTATTGGGAATCCATAATAAGAAGGTCCGCATCCTTATAGTACAAGGCATTCTCTTCGTTCTTCTCAAAATCCGTCTCTGAGAGCTCAGTATCCGTCGAAAAAATGACACGCTTGCCGTTTTCCTTCACCTGATATGATATGCTCCCTCCCGGATGCTTCATCTTTCGCCAGAAAACCTCGCCATTCGATATGCCGAACGGTTGCTCATTCAGCACTTTGAAACTAAGGGTTGCCGGCATGACATCGAGGGTCACCGGAAAATATGGAAAGCGCATCTGCCCTCTTACATACTCCTCCATCCGTTCATCCGGACTGTAGAAGTTAATTGTAGTGTTTTTCTCAGAAAGACCCGCAAAAAAAGGTAGTCCCTGCAGATGGTCCCAATGAAAGTGCGTAAAGAATATATGAAATTGCCTGACGGGGCGTCTCCTTTTCTTTATCGAATAACCCATCTCACGCAAACCGGAACCCGCATCAAATACTATGCTGGTATCATCGGAAAGACATACTTCGATGCATGTAGTATTTCCGCCTACAGTACCAAAGAGATACGGCGGTATCTGTGCAAGGAAGAGTTCGCGCGTTTCAGGGGTGGCCAGATCCTTTTTCTCAATACGTTGCACCACAGCAGCGATTTTGTTCTGTACCTGAACGTTTGTCAGTGGTGTGGGTATGGAGCCCCTGACCCCCCAGAACTTAACCTTCATATTACATACAGTATTACTAAAATATCTGCGGAATTAGAAGCCCCAAACTGCGGGTTAGGAAAGCAGCGGGTTTTTTGCGCGTAAATGCAGCCATGTTTCTATCGTTTTTCCGGAATGCAGCTTTCCGTTGTTTATTCCCGGGC